>NZ_NPKW01000269.1:0-2653 GCF_002265885.1 Vibrio sp. 03_296 | reverse complement strand
TGCTGCTGGGGGGAATGGCATTGGCTGTCACGGTGACTATGGTGGTGAGTAATAGCCTTGCTGCAGGGGAATACACCGTCGGGCGTTGGCTGTCGTATAAAACCATTAATGTGGTATTGGCCGCGTCGATGGTGTTTGTGCTGTGTCGCTCTGTGGGCGAGCGGTTGTCGGCTCAATGGCAAAGTGGTGGCGTTGATCAGCCGCCACAGTTTAGGCATCTTATTTATTGCATCCTATTTTCTATGGCCAATGAAAGAGTTGGGCTGGTATCAGGGTCATCCTGCGTGGATGATTCCGTTATGGGTCGTGCTGAGTGGGGCGGGTGCCTTAGCGTTGAGTTATCTATTTTCGCTCTCCGCTAAGACACGTTGGTTGTTGCCTTAGCGCTTCAGGGCAAAGTGAAGAAATTTGTCGCCCTTGTAGGTGAGTTCCCCTTTATCGCCGGGGTTAAGAGCGTGGAAATAGTGCACACCGACCTGAAACTCGCGTTTGGGTCCGAGTGTGCCACGTTGTACGTAGATCCAATACTCTTGATCGTCTTCGCCAGGTTGCGCGTCGGCAATAGCGATGACCTGTTTATTCAAGCACAGTGACCTGTACTTTTTGTTCTKGGGCGTTATTGCCTTTGAATATGAATACGATAGAAACGAACGAAGAGCCAGCCACCAATAGCAATCAATGCGAGTACGGCAAAAACAAAGGAAATAGGCATGATGACCTCCAATCTGAWWGAGTGTCTCATTTTACAGAACCTAGTTGCCAAACAAGGGGTTGCCAGTAGCGAATCGTGATCTAGAGATAAGAGACGATAAAATTTTCGGCGCATATCACATTCTATATGCGTATGAGAGCACAATTTTGAGCCTATGCGGATAACTTGGCTCGAAATGTAGATACGAACTGATAGAGAATAGAATGAACAAACACTCGAACGAAAGGAGGGCACGATGTCAGAAATCGAACAAGTGGTCACTCGTACCCGCAGATTAGAGACTTTGTTGCGCACTCAATATCATGCTGAAGGTAAAGGGTTGCATCAGCTTGTGACGAGCTGTGAAGAACGCCTGCCACATGACGTTGATTGGTAAGCTCCGTTTTATTGCGACGATACGCAATAAAGTCGTGCATGAAGATCATTATCAGTTGGACGACAAACAGAGTKTTTTKGCGGCATGTGATGAGTGTGAAAAAGAACTGACACCAAGAAGTGGCCGTTTTATCTGGCGTGTGGCGATTTTACTGATGCTTTCCATGACATTGGGGGCGATGGCTTTTTACTACGCGAACTGGGATGTACTTAGCCAACATTTAAAATAATGGCCGACTGGAGAAAAATGCACTGAGGCAATCCACGGAGCACGCAGTGAGATGTGAACTGAACGTTTGGTCTTGCCATGTCTAACCAGTGTATGAAAGACAATAAAAACGGATGCTTCGCATCCCGTTTTTATTTAGATTCTGAAACTTAGTACATCATTGGTAGTGTCATTAAACCAACGATACTGCGATCATTACCAGTCCTTGCTTTTGAGAAGAAGACATCACAACACTACCTCCATAACGGTTGATGAACTCTATGTGTGCATATAGCATCGAATTTTAAGGCTTTGATCAATAGATACTTTTAAATCTCTTTAAAAAATAACTTAACTATGAATAATTGACCCTGATGTGGCAATGAAACAGTGTTTTTGACTGCTTTCTTTATGCTCTTATTTGTGTTTTTCTTATGGTTTGTGTTTTAACTTAATGTTTATATTGTTTTTGTATTAATGTGATATTGCTCAATAGTGTTTAGTGCTCTTGTCTGGTGTTGGTGGTTCTTGGTGCTATTTTGGCTTAATAGTCATGTTTTTGATGGTCTTGTTTGAAATTTAAGAAAGTCAATAGAGGCTATGTAGGGGATTYATCATTGGATGAGAAAACAATGATGTGATTAGTGGTCTATTCTGGTTGTACCAGCTTGAGTTCGGATTTTCTTTTGTTTTTATGGTTTTAAGTTGTTGATTTTTGTATTTTTATTATCCAATTGTTTTAATCTGTTTTTTTATTTTGTTTTTTCACTCTATTGTTATTCATTCACTCTGATAATGTCCGACTTATTTTGCTTTGAGTTGGTTTAACGTTTGCTTTCTGTGTTTTGTCACACTTTTATCGAGAAGCTCTGAATTTAAACGCGTTGCTGTGAGTCGATACTGTAAACTTGCAGTTTGCTCTAAGCTCTGGCTTGCTTCACAATAAGCAGTGATTCGCAATCAAGATCCAACTTTCGCCTTTTACTGCTTTACATAATCCTCTTGCTACCTAGACTAGCCGCGTAACAAGAGAAGGGTAATACAGATGTGGAGTTGGCTAGCGATAGGCTTATCTGGAATGACATCCGTTTTGGGTGCTCGTCAAGCGAGTCCATTTCAGTCACTGTTTTTTAAAGTGTTCACTCTGGTGTTGTTATTGATCTTGGTGCTGACCCAAGGGCCAGATTCTGCGCACAGCTATTGGATTGCCGCAGGCTTGTTAGTGTCGATTTTTGCCGACACGCTCCATTCTTTGAAATCAAAAAAAACGCTCTATTTTCTGGTTTTCTCCTCGCAGCAGCTTTGTTACAGCAATCTTTCTGGTTACAGCTCAATGGTGACATCGTTTGGTGGCTCCT
>NZ_NPKW01000268.1:0-860 GCF_002265885.1 Vibrio sp. 03_296 | reverse complement strand
TGGCAGCGGCGCGTGTGGCGCGGTGGCGGTCGGCATCTTACAAGGCTTGTTGGATGAAAAATGTCACCGTGAGTTTGCCGGGTGGCGATTTGCACATTCACTGGAAGGGGCCTGGTACGCCACTTTATATGACGGGACCTGCGACCCATGTGTTTGATGGTCAGCTGTCTTGCTAGAACCCACGGATTCTAGCCACCGCAGGTGATGAGTTTTCATCACCTTGCATGAGTTATCGTTGAGGAAATGTTTTGTCTTACCCTGAAGCCGATGCGCTGACCGCCGAAGTCGTGGCGGCGTATCTTCAAGACCACCGTGATTTTTGTACATCGTCCGGAGTTGGTCGACCGTTTGAACTTTCCGCACCCCGGAGCAAGGGACAGTATCGATTGTCCACATTCACTGAACCGTCAACGCCAACGTATTGAAGCATTGGAAGAAGAGATCACGACCTTGATGTCTTTGGCGGCGAACAACGATCGCACCTTTTATGAGTTCATGGACCTGCAAGAGCAAATCCTGCGTTGTCGCGATTTCCAGCAAGTGGTGAAGGCGATAGAGCTCAAAGCGCATGAACTTGGTTTGGTGGCCTATGTGCGTCTATTGAACCAATGTGAAGCGAAGCACCAACTGAGCATGGAAAACTACCAGCTGTTTGCCACCAACCATCTCATGGTAAATCGGCGTATTTAGGGCGTCTGCGCAACGCCGATCGCGAAGCGCTGTTTGGTGATTTGCCCGTACCAGAAATGGGCTCTTACGTGGTCTTGCCGCTGGTGAAGCAACATCCCCTTGGTTTGCTGGCGTTCTCCAGTGCCGATGGGGGTCATTTCCAACCGGAGATGGATACCTTGTTCCTTCGT
>NZ_NPKW01000267.1:0-1205 GCF_002265885.1 Vibrio sp. 03_296 | reverse complement strand
CGGTCGTCACCCAGCGACTGACGCCATCAACCTGAGCGCAACCGGCGTAAGCAACCAACGAGCGCGGCTACATCAAAGTCGATGAGTTCCAAGCCACCAACGTTGCTGGCATCTACTGTGTTGGCGACATTATGGAAGGCGGTATCGAGCTTACACCCGTTGCGGTGAAAGCGGTCGTCAGCTTCTGAGCGTCTGTTCAACAACAAGCCTAACGCGAAGATGGACTATGACTTGGTCCCAACCGTGGTGTTCAGCCACCCACCTATTCGGCACCATTGGTCTTTCTGAGCCAGAAGCAATCGCGAAATATGGCAAAGAGAACGTGAAAGTGTACACCTCAGGCTTTACTGCGATGTACACCGCGGTGACTCAACACCGTCAGCCATGCAAAATGAAGCTCTGTATGTGCGGGTGAAGATGAGAAAGTGGTTGGTCTGCACGGCATCGGTTTCGCCGTGGACGAAATGATTCAAGGTTTCGGTGTCGCGATGAAGATGGGCGCAACCAAAGCCGATTTCGACTCAGTTGTGGCTATCCACCCAACCGGCTCTGAAGAGTTCGTTACCATGCGCTAAGGCGCGAAGTACAGTTACAATCAAAGTAAGATGGCGGCCTTTTCGGCGGCCATTTTTTATTGGGACGGCTAAAATGAAACACGGAGATCCATTTTCATAAAGTGCAACGACGGGTAGCCAGTCTGCTTTTGAAAAAGGCGATAAAGGCACTGTGTGAGGCAAACTCCAGCCAATACGCCACATCGGTGACACACAGACCAGACGAAAGCAGTTCGATCGATGTGAGCAAGTGCCACTGTGCTGCTGACAACTGTCGGGTAAAACGAAGGGTTAACTAAGTATAAAAGAAGGCCATCAAACGATGCTTCTTTTAGGGTTCTTCTGGGGGATAAAAGAGCTGATAGCGTTCCCCTGTCCAATATAAGTATGTATCGATTCCAGCTTCTGTTGGTATTACCACGAGCATCTGGTTGGGGTCAGAAACCAAATCATACCCTAAGCTTTTCGATAACGCCTGTTGAGAAATAAATGACATGCCATATTTTGCGCCATGAAAATCGCCCACACATGGCAGGATCAAATGACGCCTGGGAAAGTATGGATGCATTCTCTGACTGCCATGTAAAATCAGCAACTTAGTTTCTTTTGGGTCAGAGTTAACATGAGCTTTGCATTGTATCTCATCTAGAT
>NZ_NPKW01000266.1:0-922 GCF_002265885.1 Vibrio sp. 03_296 | reverse complement strand
CCAGTTCATTGTTATAAAAATCCAACACCACGATCCCGAACCTATTTCCTCTAGTTTTGTTACGTGAAGAACTCGCCAAGACCGGGATTCATTTTTGGGTTGACTTTACTTATGCTTCCACCCCAAGCGTACTGGTAAGGGGTATGGCCTAAAAATGAGTAACTAATGCTGTTGTAGGTTAGATGCATTACACCGTCGTCAGGTATCGCAATGGCATTGTCAATTGAAGCTTGGACGGCTGCCATTTTCTTGTGTGTATCGTGTTCTTGAATATTGATCTTCTATCGCAAATTACTTGGTTTTCTTGGWCGTAGTTAGCGTGAAGGTTTTATTTTTTTCCCAACCTTTGGATAGATCTATCCCCATACTGCTAGGGAAGCGTCTTAGCAATACAATCTTACTTTGAGCTTGTGCCAATGTCGGTACTCGTGACCCTAAATAAAAAAGGTGCTGGTACTTTTCCAGAGCGATGTATTCGTCAAATTTTGCCTGTATATCGTTTCCGCTACCTGTTGCTGCATCCATGAGCATAACGATGGTTTCTGTCGGATTTTCAGAAAGGAATTTCAAGCAATCATCAAGAACATCTCCGAAAGAAATATCGCAGCTGACGATGCCATGGAAAATACTCAGAGAGTCAAGCTTGGATCCGTTTGCTTTGACGCGAATATCAAGAAAACGAATACCGTCATTTAGCTGAGTATAAATATCGAAGTTTTGTGTTCTGGCTGGGCCTGCAGGTGCTTTCTGGGTGCCAGAGTCATGAGTGCCCGGCAGAGAAATTTGGTCCAGCGTTAATTGAGGATCGAGCGCGCTCATCCAGTTACGAGTCTCTAGCGTACGTCATATCTTTCTCCAATGTCGATTGTTTATTGAGATCCATCATCTAAAGGATGGGCATTCTCACAAACAAARGCTTTGT
>NZ_NPKW01000265.1:0-661 GCF_002265885.1 Vibrio sp. 03_296 | reverse complement strand
TCAAAACGGTGCAATCATCCAGATTTTCAATGGGACTATATATCAATCCTGAAAAGTTTTCCTGCAACTTGCTGAACAATAACTAAACTTATCAGTAACTATAGACAAGCATCGATTTATTGCACTGTTATCTTGCAAGAAGGCCCAGCGAATGCGCTCAATTAGAACTTTATTTATGCTGCTGTTTTTGGCAATGGGKATCTGTTCTATTGCCATGTTGTCTGTCACGCAAAAGGTGGCGGAGCTTCGAACCCAAAGTCGGGATTATCAGCAAGACCTTCATCGGTTTTACCGTCTTTCTCAAGAGCTCAAACAAAGCTCAGATCATTTGCATAGTTGCACGAGCTTACGTGGTGACAGGGGATGATCACTGGGAAGCGCTGTTCAACAAGGTGCTGGATATTCGTGACGGCAAATTGCCTTTGCCTGCGGGAAATGAATACGAGTATTGGGACCTCGCTGCCAGCTCGGCCGAATATGTACCACCGTTTACCAGTGAGACAGGCATTCCGCTACTGCAAAGACTAACGTGATTCAGGCATCAGCGCCACCGAGTTTCTTGAGCTGAAAAGTGCCTTAATGCTGTCGGATAACTTGGTGAATCTGGAGCGTGAAGCGTTTTTAGCGGTAAAGGGATTTAAGTTAGAGCCCGAGTGGTAAA
>NZ_NPKW01000264.1:0-788 GCF_002265885.1 Vibrio sp. 03_296 | reverse complement strand
ATCATTCCTGATTGCCCTGAAACATTAAAAAACACCTTCGAAAAAGCCCAATCAACTAGCGGATGTGGTGGTGACTTCTGGTGGCGTCAGCGTGGGCGAAGCCGACTACACCAAAGACATTTTGGAGCAGCTAGGCGAAATCGGATTTGGAAATTGGCGATCAAACCGGGTAAACCTTGCTTTGGCAAACTCAGCACCGCGTGGTTCTGCGGTCTGCCAGGTAACCCGTTTCTGCCGTTTTAACGATGTATGTTTTGGTTCAGCCAATGTCTGGCCAAATTGGCAGGCCATTCACAATGGAAGGCACCAGAGTCCATCCCAGCCACAAACACGAACGGCGTTTAAAAAAGGCCCCCGGTCGTACCGACTACCAACGCGGCATCTACACCATTGAGAATGGTCAGTTCTTTGTCGAAACAACTGGGAATCAAAGCTCTGGCGCGTTTCGTTCAATGAGCTTGGCAAATTGTTTTGTGGTTTTAGAACGAGAGCGTGGACGTGTTGAAGTGGGTGAAACCGTCAATATCGAGTTGTTTAACTCAACCCTATTTTAGGAGCTGAAGGTGGAGATTCTTTCCGATCAGGAAATGCTGCGCTACAACCGCCAAATCATCCTACGTCAGTTTGATTTTGAAGGCCAAGAAGCTCTCAAACAGAGCTCCATCTTAATTTTGGGTGCCGGTGGCCTTGGCTGTGCTGCGAGTCAATATCTGGCGACTGCGGGGGTCGGCAGGCTGACATTGATTGACGACGATATTGTTGAGTTGTCCAATTTGCAGCGCCAAGTC
>NZ_NPKW01000263.1:0-663 GCF_002265885.1 Vibrio sp. 03_296 | reverse complement strand
AAACGTTTCCAGATCTTCATTACACTCAGGCTCAATTAAGAACTTGTTACTTGCTCTCGCAGCTCTAAAACACGCTGACTTATCCGCCTGCAGGTAACATCAATCATATAGGCACCACATGACTGCATTTCAGAAATTCTCCAACGACGTCGACTGGGAAACCGCAATCCGTGAACATTCACTGCCTAAAGGCACACAGTCCGCTCGCCAGTTTTCGCGATATGGCCCACGCTCGCGATGGTATTCACGCCCAGCGCCAATCGCTAATGACAATGAGAATACAACTGTTTGATGCGCCAGAGCAGGTGGAGGGCCAGTTCACGCAGGCCGATTTCAATGACGCTGAATGGGATGAGATCCCCGTGCCGTCCAACTGGCAACTGCACGGTTACGACAAACCCATTTACGCCAATATTAAATATCCATTTGACGTGAACCCGCCGTTCGTGCCCCGTGAAACCCAACCGGTTGTTATCGCACTAGGGTATCGTTGTCGCCAGAAGATTTGCTCAACACCCAACGCATCATCTTCGACGGTGTGAACTCGGCGTTCCATCTTTGGTGTAACGGCACTTGGGTTGGCTACAGCCAAGACAGCCGTTTACCTGCCGAATTTGATCTCACATCACACCTAGTTGCGGGGAAAACACACTTGCGGTCATG
>NZ_NPKW01000262.1:0-1454 GCF_002265885.1 Vibrio sp. 03_296 | reverse complement strand
GCAAAGTGTTGCAAGACGCGATCTCCCACGTCGTGGCCATACGCATCGTTGATGTGTTTAAGTTATCGATATCGAGAAAACCATGCAGTGATGCACGTGCTCGGTGTGGCATCTATCTCCCGCAGCTTATCTTTTGCCCAGTTTTCAAAACTCCAACGGTTGGCTAAACCCGTCAGTTGATCGAGGTAGGCAAGACTCCTCAATCCCTTCTTGGTATAGGCTCTGAATATAGTGAACCACTTTGCTGTAGTAGTAGGTTGATGTGTGACAGACAATACAGGTTGCGATGGAGGGCGAWATAAAAACATGGGTTGTATCGAGTAGCCCCGTCAGCACCACTGTTTTGGMCAAAAACAGTGAATAGGCGACGATAAAACAGAAAGAACCACTCAGCAGCAAGCCAATATTGAAGCTGTTGATCAGAATGACGGTAGCTAACAGTGGGAAAAGGACCAACATTTTGTCAGCAGTTGCATCGCCAATATAAAACAGACAAACAACGCATCCAATAACATCAAACAGCTGAGGACTAAATCCGCGTAGAGTGGATTTCTAACCGACTTGATGTACAAGAAATTGCCCAAACAAATCATGGCCAGCTAATCCATTTAATGCGCCTAAAGCCAAGTCCGATTGCGCAAATTGGTCTATTGCACAGTAGAAAAACATCACGGAAGCGGCAACAGAACACAGACCAACAATTTTCTTCTTTCTTGTTGATCGAATGTCTGCCATTTCTTCAAGATGTTGCCCTACTAATTTAGTCATTTTTGTCCTTTACGTTGTTCTTTCGTCGCTTTTCCCGCCACTTAATTCTAGGTGAGAAATAGAAGTTTGAAGGAATATCACGTTACTTTTAATGTGATAAGAGCCATGTTTTATATGAATTTTATTGCTCATTGTGTAATTACCGAAAGGGGAAAGAGTGACAAAGAACAGGTTCACAAAGCCTTACTAGCCATGTGTTTCAAGCCATTGGCGAGCGAGCGAGGCTGCTAAGAGACTACAACTAGATATAACTGGCGGTTATGATTTCTTGCTTTTAATGCGTAAAAATCTAAGAGAAAGGTAGGGTTTGAGCTAATGAAAAAGAGTGAGCTTTAAAGTAAATTGGAGTTTTATTCTTTAAATAACAGTGTATTAATTTGTTTTTGAGCCACTACTCTCGGCGCGTTTTGCTAAGAGTAGTGACAGGTTGGGTGGAAGTTGAGCTAATTTTATGCGCAACTGGTTTTGGCTGAGCTCTCAGAGAAGTGAGTCACCACTCTGTTTCCTAGTTTCGACGTTGCAGAGCACGTTCTGCGTTTTCGATGGTCTCGTGGTAGCTCGGTGCAAGTTGTGTCAAGCCGACACTAATCGAGTATCCCACGGGCAATCCCGCTTCAAGCAATCGCGTGTTACTGATGGCGTGCTTGAGCTCGTTAAGCTGCGTTTGCGCTTCATGGGCGTCGCTG
>NZ_NPKW01000261.1:0-1186 GCF_002265885.1 Vibrio sp. 03_296 | reverse complement strand
GATAGGGATAAAATCTAGGGGGGAGATAATCCCTTGTTTGCTAAGCCAGCGTGCCAGTGCTTCAGCACCGATCACTTTGCCGCTCTTAAGCTCAATAATGGGTTGGTAATAGGGGATAAATTCTTGGCTGTCGATACCATCTTGGATTTTTGCCAGCATTTGAGTGCGAAATTTCGAAGCGTCGGCCATTTCCGGACGATAGTAACTGACACCCGAGACATCTTGTTTGGCATTGCTCAGCGCGATGCTGCCATTCCGTAGCCAGCGTGTCATGTTGCTGTCACTGTCGGTGATCATCGACACCAATCGACATCCTTTATCACCACACATTTCGATCATTCATATAAAACGGGGCGATGAAGAGTTGCTGAAGGCGATTCACCGTCAATCGTTACTTCGTTCGGCTTTGATTGATATGGGGAGCGTATATCGCAAATTCGTCTCCTCCTGTGCGAGCGAGCAAAAACTGATCGTCAAACAAGGTTTGGATTCGTTCGGAGACTTTGATCAGCAGTTGGTCACCGTTGTGATGCCCCAAGCTGTCGTTGATATCACGAAAGCGATTGACCCCAAGCATAAATAAACTGCCAGACTCAGTAAGTTTGCGCTTACTTACATCAATCAATCCTTCTCGGCTGTACAGCTTGGTCAGAGAATCAAACACCAGTTGATTATGCAGGGCTTTAAAGGACGCTTTTAGGTTATTGGTCATTTCGTTAAAGGCGTTGACCAGTAAGCTGGTTTCACGAATGCGGCCAGGTTTTGGCATCGAGCTATCCCAATTGCCGTTGGCCAAATTTCTTGCTGCCGTGGCGGTGGCCGTAATAGGACGAGTGATACGGCTGAAAATGACTAAGCAGAAAGACATCCCAATCGCACTCACCAGTATGCCGATCAGCCAGCTTTGCTGTTGCGATTTCGGCAATACGCCAAGAAGCTCGGTTTCAGAGATGGAAATGCCAATAAACCACGTGAGGCCATATTGGTCGGTGTATGGCGACAAGAGGCTGAAATAACGTTCGTTTTGGTTTCGAACTCAAATTGTTGTGCATCTTCGTGTTGCAACATGCGTTCTGCTTCGCTCGTCTGCGTGCTGCTTAATGATGGGTCGGCACTTTCGGTGCTAACAGTCGGTCGCCTTTTTCGACCACTCAGTACCCATGACACCACGCTGCCTTGAGCGGAG
>NZ_NPKW01000260.1:0-366 GCF_002265885.1 Vibrio sp. 03_296 | reverse complement strand
AAGGCACCAAGAATTTGCCAAAATCTGCATTGTGAGTTCTCTATCTATGAATTTTCCCGTCATTGACGGTCATATAGTGCTGGAAGCACGGATTTCCTTTATGATAAGGCAATCATTTTTTCACCATGGCCATCATCGAGCCATCGAGCAGCAGTGACATAGGATAGTTCCTTTAATGCAACATTTCTCCCGGACATTTTTAGCGGCTTCAATTGCCACCGCTCTGTTTGCCCCCTACGCTCAAGCTGAAGCGATATTAAACAACAGTGTGCAGGAAATGCCCACTACAGATCAATGCTTGGTCGACACTGAAAAAAATGATGCGAATGCTGAAATCGTGATTCAAGCGGATAACCTGCAAGCCAT
>NZ_NPKW01000026.1:0-4800 GCF_002265885.1 Vibrio sp. 03_296 | reverse complement strand
CGACTGAATATTTCAACACACGGTTTACCTCTACATCCGTCAGCGTAAACTGAGGAAGATGAGAAGTGAGCACGTTACGCTACACTTTGGTGGTGAATGGCTCTGTATATGGTAGCCAATCGGCGCGAACGGCGTATCAGTTTGCTACCGCATTGATAGAGAAAGGACATACCTTAGTGAGTGTCTTTTTCTATCAAGATGGTGTTACCAATGGCACTGAGCTCACCGTGCCTGCTAATGATGAATTTCATTTGACCAAAGCATGGCAACAGTTGGCAAAGCAACATAATGTAAGGCTGGAGACCTGTGTCGCTGCCGCACTGCGTCGCGGTGTTGTGAGCCAATCTGAGGCCGCGCAGCATGGTCTGTTGCAACATAATCTGGCGGAAGGGTTCGAACAAGCAGGTTTGGGCAGTTTGGCAGAAGCGATGTTAACCCAAGATAGAGTGGTACAATTTTGAGTCAGTTAACGTATCTCTTTCGCACCGCGCCACACAGCAGCTCTTCTGGTAGAGAAGGCGTTGATGCGTTGCTAGCGGCCTCCGCGTATTGCGAAGCGATCAGCGTGGTCTTCATCGGTGATGGTGTCTATCAGTTGCTGGCAGGTCAGCAAACGGCCTCCATTCTGTGTAAAGATTATGCGCCAATGTTCAAGTTATTTGATTTGTACGATATTGAGCACGTGTACGTTTGCCAGCAATCGCTGCAGCAACGTGGCTTAACGAGTGAAGATTTGCTCATTGAGGTCGAGGTGGTTGACACTGCGCGGCTACAAGGTGTTCTTCATAACTCGGCGCAACTGCTTTCATTCTAAGGAATCTCATGCTTCATTTGATTAAGAGCTCTCACGCCTTGGAAGAGGCTCTACTCCTCTGCACTGCATCTGACGCCATCGTCTTATTGGAAGAAGCGGTTTATGCCGCCACATCTGTGCACCCATTGCGGTCACTCTTACCTAAACAGGGCGTTTATGTGCTACACGCTGATGTACTGGCAAGAGGCCTTGAATCGCGACTAAGCACCAATATTCCCATCGTGGACTACCACCAATTGGTTGATTTAACGGTGGAACATTCACCTTCACTAACGTGGTCGTAACCCATTCTTCTGTGTTTGTAGAGGAGAGGAAAACGAGTTGGACAAAAAAGATCCGTATATTTCTTGACACACTTCTCACTGCTGCATAGAATTTTGCGTCCCTAACTCGCTTGCGTGGTTGGGGATTAGATTTTTCACAAAGCTTACTTTAAGTAAATCAGGAGCTAGTTAATGGCAACTATTAACCAGTTGGTACGCAAGCCACGTGCGAAGCAAGTTGTTAAAAGCAACGTGCCAGCACTTGAAGCGTGCCCACAAAAACGTGGTGTATGTACTCGTGTTTACACAACTACACCTAAAAAACCTAACTCAGCACTTCGTAAAGTTTGTCGTGTACGTCTGACAAACGGCTTCGAAGTAACATCGTACATCGGCGGTGAAGGTCACAACCTTCAGGAGCACTCGGTTGTTCTTATCCGTGGTGGCCGTGTTAAAGACCTTCCAGGTGTTCGCTACCACACAGTACGTGGTGCACTTGACTGTGCAGGCGTGAACAACCGTAAACAAGGTCGTTCTAAGTACGGTGTGAAACGTCCTAAGTCTTAATGCCCTTCTTGTTACAAGAGAAGCGTTAAGTAAGGCCAAACACTAAAATTAAATTTTAATTTTGAAGAAACTGAAAAGTTTTGGATAACCTGAAGAATAAGACAACGGAGAATATCCATGCCACGTCGTCGCGTTATTGGTCAGCGTAAGATCCTTCCAGATCCAAAGTTCAAATCTGAACTGCTGGCAAAATTCGTTAACATCCTTATGGTTGACGGTAAAAAATCTGTTGCAGAGAAAATTGTTTACACTGCACTAGACACTATGGCTGAGAAATCTGGTAAAGATCACTTAGCTGTATTTGAAGAAGCTCTTGAAAACGTTCGCCCAGCGGTAGAGGTTAAATCTCGCCGTGTTGGTGGTTCAACTTACCAAGTTCCAGTAGAAGTACGTCCGGTTCGCCGTAACGCACTTGCTATGCGTTGGTTGGTTGAAGCTGCGCGTAAGCGTGGTGAAAAATCTATGGCTGCTCGCCTAGCTGCTGAAATGCTAGACGCGTCAGACAACAAAGGTACTGCTGTTAAGAAACGTGAAGACGTTCACCGTATGGCAGAAGCGAACAAAGCATTCGCTCATTACCGCTGGTAATACCTTCTGTGCTGCGAGGTCCTCTCGCAGCACTTTTCTACACTCTAAGGAATCCCTTAGTAAGAGGATACAATCGTGGCTCGTAAAACTCCTATTGAGCGCTACCGTAATATCGGTATCTGTGCTCACGTAGATGCAGGTAAAACAACCACAACTGAGCGTATTCTGTTCTACACTGGCCTTTCTCACAAAATCGGCGAAGTTCACGATGGTGCTGCAACCATGGACTGGATGGAGCAGGAGCAGGAGCGTGGTATTACAATCACATCTGCTGCGACTACGACCTTCTGGCGTGGTATGGAAGCACAATTCCAAGATCATCGCGTAAACATCATTGATACCCCTGGACACGTTGACTTTACTATCGAAGTAGAGCGTTCTCTTCGTGTACTTGATGGTGCTGTGGTTGTGTTCTGTGGCTCATCTGGTGTTGAACCTCAGTCTGAAACTGTATGGCGTCAAGCAGACAAATACCACGTTCCACGTATGGTATTCGTTAACAAGATGGACCGTGCAGGCGCAGACTTCCTACGCGTTGTGGACCAAATTAAAAATCGTCTTGGTGCAAATCCTGTTCCGATTCAACTAAACGTTGGTGCGGAAGAGAACTTTAAAGGTGTCATCGACCTAATCAAGATGAAAATGATCAACTGGAATGAAGCCGATCAAGGCATGACCTTCACTTATGAAGAGATTCCAGCGGACATGATCGAACTTGCTGAAGAATGGCGCAACAACCTTGTTGAAGCGGCAGCGGAAGCAAACGAAGAGCTAATGGATAAGTACCTTGAAGAAGGTGAGCTGACTGAAGCTGAGATCAAACAAGCCTTACGTGCTCGTACACTAAACAACGAAATCGTACTTGCTACTTGTGGTAGTGCGTTCAAAAACAAAGGTGTTCAAGCGGTATTGGATGCAGTGATCGAATACTTACCATCGCCAATTGATGTTCCTGCTATCAAGGGTATCGACGAAAATGACAACGAAGTTGAGCGTCATGCTGACGACAACGAGCCGTTTTCTGCGTTGGCATTCAAGATTGCAACTGACCCATTTGTAGGAACGCTAACCTTTATTCGTGTCTACTCTGGTGTAGTAAATACAGGTGATGCTGTTTACAACTCCGTGAAGCAAAAGAAAGAGCGTTTTGGACGTATCGTTCAGATGCACGCGAATAAACGTGAAGAAATTAAAGAAGTTCGCGCAGGTGACATCGCAGCAGCGATTGGTCTGAAAGACGTTACAACGGGTGATACCCTCTGTAACTCAGACCACAAAGTGGTCCTTGAACGAATGGAATTCCCTGAGCCAGTGATTCAAATCGCGGTTGAACCGCGTTCGAAAGCTGACCAGGAGAAAATGGGTATTGCACTAGGTAAACTGGCTGCAGAAGACCCATCATTCCGCGTAGAAACGGATGCGGAAACTGGTCAGACGCTGATCTCTGGTATGGGTGAACTACACCTAGATATCATCGTTGATCGCATGAAGCGCGAATTCAGCGTGGATTGTAACGTAGGTAAACCTCAGGTTGCTTACCGTGAAACTATTCGTGGTAAATCGGAAGTTGAAGGCAAGTTTGTTCGTCAATCAGGCGGTCGTGGTCAATATGGTCACGTGTGGATCAAACTTGAACCTTCTGAACCTGGTGCAGGTTTTGTCTTTGTTGATGAAGTGGTTGGTGGTGTTATTCCTAAGGAATACATCAGTTCGGTATCGAAAGGTATCGAAGAACAAATGAATAGTGGTGTACTAGCGGGTTACCCAGTACTCGACATTAAAGCGACACTATTTGACGGTTCTTACCACGATGTCGACTCGAGCGAAATGGCGTTTAAGATCGCTGGTTCGATGGCATTCAAGAAGGGTGCTCTAGAAGCGCAACCTGTTATTCTTGAGCCTATGATGAAGGTTGAAGTAACCACTCCAGAAGACTGGATGGGTGACGTGGTGGGTGACTTGAACCGTCGCCGCGGCATCATTGAAGGTATGGATGAAGGCGTAGCTGGTCTGAAGATCATTCGCGCTCAAGTGCCACTCTCTGAGATGTTTGGTTACGCTACCGACCTGCGCTCTGCGACTCAAGGTCGTGCCTCTTACTCGATGGAATTCTTCGAGTATGCAGAAGTGCCTAAGAACATTGCGGAAGCAATTGTCGCAGAACGTGGCTACTAATCGGGAGTATTGATCGTGAAAAAGGTTCTTTTTTGCAGATCAATACGTCCAAATATTGCGCTGACGAGCGTTGGCGCATAAAATAACAATTTCTGGCGCGTCTCGATCAATTCTGATCGTGGCGAATCATAACTAGGAAGGAACACGAACGTGTCTAAAGAAAAATTTGAACGTGTAAAACCGCACGTAAACGTTGGTACTATCGGCCACGTTGACCACGGTAAAACAACTCTAACTGCAGCTATCTGTACTACTCTTGCAAAAGTTTACGGCGGTGCTGCTCGTGACTTCGCATCAATCGACAACGCTCCAGAAGAGCGTGAGCGTGGTATCACAATCTCTACTTCTCACGTAGAGTACGACACTCCAGCTCGCCACTACGCACACGTAGAC
>NZ_NPKW01000259.1:0-395 GCF_002265885.1 Vibrio sp. 03_296 | reverse complement strand
TGGCGGATCCTCGCTTGGATTTAACCCTGACCATTCAGCTCTCCGGTGAAGATTGGTTCGAAATGGTCTGCCGTTACTGCCAACTTCGCGAGATTGACGAGGTTGAGGTGTGGATTGAGGGGGTTAAAGCATGGCAACCAAGAACGACTATGATGGCCATGTTGTGGTATCTACTTGCACACAAAATCTGGGGTGATGATGAATATTTGCTCACTCGACAAAAATGCTTCACTCATTATGCCATGAGGATCACTGTTTGCACGGTTGAGACAAGTTCGCACTTTAAACCCTTGTAATTCGTGGTAGATTGAAAGCATTAATCAAGTCACTCCAAGATGCACTGTTTGCGCTGCGTGTTATCGCCCGTTGCCCACACTGTGTTGCTGTTTGCGAAG
>NZ_NPKW01000258.1:0-881 GCF_002265885.1 Vibrio sp. 03_296 | reverse complement strand
CCAAGCTTGATGCGCTTTGATCAATCTTGTTGCTAAGGGGAACTTTCAAGCTGACAAAATGTAACTCTTTGAGTGCTGCATCACGGGTTTGCACGGCGAAAGTCATTGAACGCCTGCCAAACCGCGAGGAAATTCAATCCTGTGCCAAAACCCGTTTCGCCAATCACAAAACGACGGCGGTCAAATTCTTGCCATCTTTCAGGAATAAGATTTTGTTTAAGAAACACATAGCGCGTTTCTTCTAGGCCGTTCACATTGGAGAAGTAAACGTCATCAAATTGGTCAGAAACCGGTGTGCCGACTTCATTCCAGCCGAGTTCTGCATGGGTAATGGATGTCATAGTAGGATGTAAATCTGTGATGTAGCGCGGTTAGAATAGAGCGATTGTACGAATTTCTGGAAAGCTGACCACTTTGTTATGCTTCTTAGTTATTATCTAGCGGATTTTGAATTATAGGAATGTCACATGAAACGAGTCGTAATCACCGGTATGGGTATTGTTTCAAGTATCGGTAACAACGTCGAAGAAGTGTCTTGCTTCTACTGAAAGACAGGTAAATCAGGTATCACTTCGTCTGAGCAATTCAAAGAGAAGGCCTGCGTTCTCAGGTGTGGGGCGATCTGAAAATTACTCCTGCCGATCATATCGATCGCAAACAAATGCGCTTTATGGGCGATGCGGCTGCGTATGCATACCTATCGATGGAACAGGCAATCGCGGATGCGGGCCTGACAGAAGATCAAGTTTCAAACGACCGTACAGGTATCGTTGCGGGTTCTGGTGGTGCGTCATCACTAAACCAAGCGGCGGCAGTCGACACGCTGCGTGAAAAAGGCGTTGAAGCGTATCGGTCCTTACATGGTGCCTCGTACCATGTCA
>NZ_NPKW01000257.1:0-336 GCF_002265885.1 Vibrio sp. 03_296 | reverse complement strand
GCATTCATCATGATGACTCAAACCGAGAGTATTCATATGCGTTTGACCCCCTATTGAAACTGGAGCTAAAAACGCGTTTACAGCGAGTGGAGATTGTCTCTATTCGAGACCACTGGTGTGAGATTTTTGCGTTTGAAAATCCAAGTAAAAAAGAGAGAATCCCTTTGCAATCTAGGTCTTGATAGGCTTTACTGAGGTGGAAGAAAATTTTTCTCACCTAATTGCTCGCAAGGGTATCAGTCTTGACAGATTGTGATATACTCTGCGCGCACTTTATACCTTATTAACAGAGTAAGACAATGGCAGATTTATCAAAATACAGAAACATTGGTATTT
>NZ_NPKW01000256.1:0-391 GCF_002265885.1 Vibrio sp. 03_296 | reverse complement strand
TGAGCAAGTAAAAGATGCATTCGATGATGCGATTGCGGCGCGTCGAGGATGAAGAAGCGTTTCATTCGTGAAGCCGAAGCGTACAAAAATGAAATCTTGCCAAAAGCAACAGGTCGCGCAGAGCGTCTGAAGAAAGAGGCTCAAGGTTACAGTGAACGCACCATCAACGAAGCGTTGGGTCAAGTGGCTCAGTTTGAAAAGCTGTTACCTGAATACCAAGCTGCACCGAAGGTTACGCGTGATCGCCTCTACCTAGATACGATGGAAGAAGTGTATTCAAGCACATCGAAAGTGCTGATTGATTCTGAATCAAGTGGCAACTTGCTTTACTTGCCGATTGATAAGTTGGCGGGTCAAGACTCTCAAACGGATACGAAGCGTAAAACGAAAT
>NZ_NPKW01000255.1:0-526 GCF_002265885.1 Vibrio sp. 03_296 | reverse complement strand
CATTTACCTGGCATGGCGGCGGCATTTACCAGCTTGCCCGTTTTGGGCGTACCCGTGCAAACTCACGCGCAGTTTATCAGGGCTCGACTCGTACTCTACTTCGTATTGTGCAAATGCCAAAAGGCATCGCAGTAGGGACATTGGCAATTGGTGAAGCTGGTGCAGCGAACGCTGGTCTTCTCGCTGCGCAAATCCTTGGAACTCACGACGAAAATATCATGGCCAAAGTTGAATCCTTCCGCCAAGAACAAACAGCAAGCGTCCTTGCTAACCCGAATCCTGCAGAGGACTAAATCATGCACGTATTGGTTCTGGGCGCTGGACAATTAGCACGTATGATGTCATTGGCTGGTGCGCCTTTGAATATCCAGATTTCTGCCTATGATGTGACAACGGGTGATGTCGTTCATCCTTTGACGTTGCATCTTCTTGGTCACGGCTTAGAGCAAGCGATTGAACACGTTGATGTGATCACAGCAGAGTTTGAACACATTCCTCATGACGTATTGGCGATCTGCCAAGCAAG
>NZ_NPKW01000254.1:0-830 GCF_002265885.1 Vibrio sp. 03_296 | reverse complement strand
GCAACACCCCTTTCACCGCTCGTAGCTCACCACTTAAGGCTAACTCACCGACAAATTCATGTTGCTGGAGAAACTGAACGGAGATCTGCTCAGAAGCGGCTAAAATACCGAGTGCAATCGGCAAATCAAAGCGTCCCCCTTCTTGGGCAGATCGGCGGGCGCCAAGTTGACGGTGATCCGCTAGCAGGAAATGAAATTGCTGTTGACGATCGCACTGCGTACGCGATCTTTTGATTCCTTTACGGTGGTTTCCGGCAACCCAACCAAGGTAAATCCCGGTAAGCCGTTACTAATGTGCACTTCCACGCTCACGGAAGGCGCTTCGACGCCCACACTGGCACGGCTATGAATAATCGCCAACCCCATCACTGCCTCTTCAATTTTAGTTGTCTCTAATAATAGATTTGTTTTTACAGAACTGTTATATAGCGTGAAGCGATGAGGCTTAAATGTGAAAAAAGAATGACTTTTTGCTTGTCACGAAACAGTTTTGTGTGTTACCACTAGTGACGCAAACAATTTCGTAGAWCATTACACAACATTTTAACGACAGACAGATGAACTTTGCCGCTCAAATTAACTCTCTGATTAACCTGATTATCGTGGTCCTCATTAGCACCGGCGCGGGGGAGAGTGGGCGCAAAATAACCACTAGATTTACAAACCCCCGCACTAGAAAGTGCGGGGTTTTTTTCAGCCATGGGTTGGCGAAGTTCTAAACTGATTGAATCACATTTAGACAGTTCAGAAATGACGGGAAGTATGGGAGCGCACGCTATGTGCAAGATGTATGGAAACGGCTACAACCAAAAGAGTAGTCAAGGAGGCCA
>NZ_NPKW01000253.1:0-988 GCF_002265885.1 Vibrio sp. 03_296 | reverse complement strand
TCTGAACCAACAAACACGTCGTTACCGATGATGGTTTTGAATTTGTTAGCGCCATCGTAGTTGCAGGTAATAGTACCAGCACCGATATTGGTGCGTTGACCGATTTCAGCATCGCCAAGATAAGTCAGGTGGTTAGCTTTAGACCCCTCACCAATACGTGCATTTTTACTTCGACAAGTTACCACGTGAGAGTCGTTACACATCTCAGCGCCAGGACGCAGACGAGTAAACGGACCAACGGTACATTGCTCACCACCGTTGCACCTTCAATAACACTGTATGGACGAACGATGGTGTTATCATCGATTTCACAGTCTTTTAGCACACAGCCAGCACCGATAACTACGTTATCACCAAGGGAGACGTTACCTTCAATGATCACATTCACATCGATTTCAACATCAAGACCACACTGCAGCTCACCACGTAGGTCAAGCGCGCAGGATCACGCAACATCACACTGCTCAGCAGCTTTTCGCTGGCTGCTTGGAATGCACGCTCAAGACGAGCCAACTGAGCGCGATCATTCACCCCTTCCACTTCGATTGGACATAGCTGGGTCGAACCGCGTTCAACCGCATTGCCTTCATCATGCGCAGCGAGCAATGACGTCTGTTAGGTAGTACTCACCTTGAGCGTTGTTATTGTTTAAGCCAGCAAGCCAACGCTTCAGATCACCACCGGTCGCTACCATTACGCCCGTGTTGATCTCTTTAATTAGTTTTTGCTCTTCATTCGCGTCTTTTTGCTCGACGATCGCCACCACAGGACCGTTTTTACGTACGATGCGACCGTATCCAGTTGGATTGTCTAGAACGACTGTTAATAATGCGATACCGCCTTTAGGCTGGGCATCGAGCAAACTTTCAATGGTTTCAGAAGAGATGAGTGGAACATCACCGTAAAGAACCAAGATTTTTTCATCGTCCTGGAACTGATGGAGAGGCTTGATCCACCGCGTGGCCAGTACCCAATTGTTCGGCTTGCA
>NZ_NPKW01000252.1:0-506 GCF_002265885.1 Vibrio sp. 03_296 | reverse complement strand
ACGCACCGTTGGCATGCTGTTACCTTGGCCAGAGTCCACCATATTAGGAATAAGTTGCAACAGGTCATCGATCTCTGTTGCACCTGGGGTATTGTCTATCGTCTCTTGGTCGAACACTTGGACACTCGAACTGGTGTCATAAATGGTTCTTTCTGTTTTCTCACCGATCACAACGACAACAGGCATCTCTTCTTTTTTGTTGCTGTTGGTACTCTCGGTTTGAGCATAGGCTTGACCACTGGCACAAAGCCCCATCACTACCGCAGACAAAGCGTGCWAGTTAAGGTTTTTTTTCTGCAACGCTCGTTCGCGCTGGGCGTAAAGCTGCCATTTGAATTTCTCCTTAACTCTAATAAACAACTGATTGCATTCAGGATGCACAGGCATAGCGAGTGGTGCTTCTACCTCGAGATTGAGTAGAGAGGCGTAAAGAGACCAAAACTGAACAGCGTTGCACTATAGAGTCACGCTCAAAAGCCATGTGCTTGATTGCAAATATTCCGACT
>NZ_NPKW01000251.1:0-1656 GCF_002265885.1 Vibrio sp. 03_296 | reverse complement strand
CGGAGCAGCATGGTCGAATACCTTTGCGCAAAACTACGGGTTAGAGAACGCCTTAGAAATCGCGATGGCCTCTGCCACGTTTGGTTTAGTGATGGGCGGGATCTTGGGCAGCCCTGTGGCACAGCGTCTGGTGGACAAACACCAATTGGAGTCTGAATACGGTCGAGAATTGCAGGCCCACCAAACKGTTTGCTGATTTGGTTACTTACAATGAAAATGAAGAAGACAAAGTCACTGCGAAGAAGGTGATTGAAAGCTTGGCACTGATGTTTCTGTGTGTGATTGGCGCGCGCTAYTTCGTCTCAGTGGGTCAATCAATTAGACATTGCTTGGTTGATGATCCCCGATTTTGTTTACGCGCTGCTGCTGGGCGTGTTTGTGACCAACTTCCTTGAGCTCACCAAAGTGAGAAAGTTGGATTTAGAAACGGTGGATATGCTCGGCACCGTTTCGCTCTCACTGTTTTTGGCGATGGCATTGATGAGCTTAAAACTGTGGAATATTTTGATTTGGCGCTGCCATTTCTGTTTATTTTGTCCATTCAATCATTGGTGATGGTGCTGTTTAGCTACTTCGTGACGTTTAAAGTGATGGGGCGCAACTACGACAGTGCGGTGATCGCCAGCGGTCATTGTGGTTTTGGTTTGGGCGCGACCCCCACCGCTGTGATGAACATGGGGTCGATTGTGAATCGCTTTGGCCCTTCTCCGCAGGCGTTTTTAGTGGTGTCCTATCGTCGGCGCGTTTTTTATCGATTAGTCAATATGCTGATATTACAAGGCTTTATCGCTTTTCTTGGGTAATTGACTTTTCACTCAATACATGGGATTGCGGTGGAGGTCGCACTGCGATTTATCTCCAGAGAACAAAAGGTTAGTCACTGCCTTTGCCGACGTTTTCGGCTAGAATAATGGTTCTTGTATACGGTAAATAACCACGAACGAAAGGAGGCAGCCATGACGGACAAAATCTCAACGACGGCATTGGCTAAAATGCGCAACATTGAAGCCTCTCAATTGTTTACCGATTTAAGCCGTGCTGGTTACATCAGCGAGTGGCGATAATGATCTCACGACTGGCGCGCGGTTTGGCGGCGAATATGTTGACCATACGAAATTTGGCCATGTTTATTGTCTGGCCTGTGAATCTTGCATGTTGAGTTGACCTCAACTCAAGGCAAGTTATTGAGCGCGACACAAATCGGTGAGCTGCTCGGGCTTAATGCCAAAAAGATGAACCAGCTGCTCAGTGAAATGGGCTGGATGGCCAAAACCGAGCATGGTTGGGAAGTGACCGAGTCGGGCATTCGTGCCGGTGGTAAACAAAAAGGCGACGGTGAGGAGAAGCCATACTCATTTGTTGTCGGCATGATTCAATTACACGTAACAAACGCCTCAAGGCAGTCGGTGGTGGAGTTCTTGGGGCAAGACGCGGAAGTGCATGCGACGGATAAGTCATTTTCCAGTTTCCGACAGAAATTTGAGGCGAAGCAMCGCACCTTAGATGGCCACTATGTGCGCTCTAAAGGAGAGTTGTTGATCGACAATTGGCTGTATTTAGCGGGGGTTGCTCATGCTTACGGGCGGCAGTTACCGATTGAAGAAGAGATCATCAGTGATTTTATCTGCCTGCAGGCAAAGTCTATGTGCAGTTCTG
>NZ_NPKW01000250.1:0-871 GCF_002265885.1 Vibrio sp. 03_296 | reverse complement strand
AACTCCTCTCGAACCATCATCAAGATCCGCCCAAGCTCATTGCGTCCATGACCATCACCCCATCCCCCAAAAGGCATCTTTGTGCGAATGTTCTTTCAGTTCAGTGTCTCCGGTCGCGAGCAGTTGATGCGCTAGCGGTGTGTTTTGCAAAAACTTCTCTCGCACAATGAATTTCATCACTTCCACTCGAATGTCATACCAGTCATGCCTTTGCCACTGCTGGTATTCGCGTGAAAGCCGAAAAGCTTGTGCAGCATCTTCTGCCCTCAGCACTTTTTCCTGCAGCCGAACATCGTCGAATTTTGCGCTTGGTAGTAATGCTCACTGCTCGGCCAGCACGTCCCAGAAACGGTGATTGAGCATGGATAGAAGTTGGCGAGAAAACCATGATTTTCATCTGGCTCATAGAAATAAATCGGTTGTTCCATGATGTTGCTCCTGACGTCACAATACAAAGAATAAGAAACAAAATGCACATCTTATTGATATAGTATTTAGTAACGAGCGGGAGGATTGTCAAACAGCAGCGGGGGTAGACAGCGCGTTGATGGCAGGTTAAAACACAAAGGGTAGCATGATGCTACCCTCAAAGTTTATAAAATCATATCGTTAGCAAGACTTAGTGAAGCAATCCTAGTTCCTTGGCTTCTTCAATGCTCAGACCACTTTCGCGGATCTCTCTTAGCGCTTCAATTCGGCGTCTCGCCTCTGCTGATTTCACTTGCTTTTCTGGCCTTAGGACGACTTCTTCTTCAGAAATCTTCCCATTTGTGAGCCAATATCTGCAATCTCGTCATGGTTGATTAGAATTAATGGACATATCTCCTCCGAACGCACCATAGTTTTCGACACCCGATCTATAGCAAACCCG
>NZ_NPKW01000025.1:0-12301 GCF_002265885.1 Vibrio sp. 03_296 | reverse complement strand
CAGTTACTGCACTGGCTCCCTGTTAACAATGCCACCCTCAAGCACAGCATAGGTCTGACTGAGTATTGGGCTTTGCGATGTTTCGGACGCTTACCCACCTATGCTGCCGAAGCAGGTTCACTTACGTTGTGTACTGTTAACTTCCTATTGCTTCCTTCAGACCCTGCCGTTGGCCAGCAACGCCCTTGCAATTCGGATTATCTTCCCCTCAGTCAGGGCGATTCGGGCTTCTTTCAACCCGACGGGTTTGCCAGCTTCGCTGGGCAAACAAAAAAGCCGATCCAACGATCGGCTTTGTTTTTCTGACCATTCACATTCGCTGGCTTACTTTACGAAGTCCACACCAATTTGAATGTCACCGTTAAGCGTTTCTAGCATGCCATCGAGAGCCGCTTTTTCGAAATCACTTAACTCACCGTAAGGTAGAATTTCTTCAACACCATCTTTGCCAAGTTTCACTGGCTGTGCAAAGAAGCTAGCGTGCTCGCCGTTACCTTCAACGTAAGCGTATTCGATCACTTCTTCACCCTGCAGTGCTTTCACGAGCGCAAGACCAAAGCGACACGCAGCCTGACCCATTGAAAGTGTTGCACTACCGCCACCCGCTTTCGCTTCAACCACTTCAGTACCTGCATTTTGGATACGTTTGGTTAGGGCTGCGATTTCTTCGTCGCTGAATTCGACACCTTCCACTTGAGAAAGAAGAGGCAGAATCGTCACACCAGAGTGACCGCCGATCACTGGTACACGGACTTCACCTGGATCTTGACCTTTCAGCTCAGCAACAAACGTTTCTGAACGGATCACATCCAACGTCGTCACACCAAAAAGTTTACGCTTGTCATAAACACCCGCTTTTTTCAGCACTTCTGCTGCAATTGGCACTGTGGTGTTCACAGGGTTGGTGATGATACCAATACAAGCATTTGGACAAACCACGGCAATGCGCTCAGCAAGTGATTTGACGATACCAGCATTGACATTAAATAGATCCGCACGATCCATACCTGGCTTACGCGCAACACCAGCAGAAATAAGAACCACATCAGCACCTTCTAGTGCTGGCGTTGGATCTTCACCGGCATAACCTTTGATCGAAACGGGGGTAGGGATGTGGCTTAGGTCTGCAGCAACACCCGGAGTAACCGGAGCAATATCATATAGGGCTAAATCAGAACCCGCTGGAAGGCGGTTTTTCAGTAAAAGAGCTAGGGCTTGACCGATGCCACCAGCGGCACCAATAACAGCTACTTTCATTGTAGTTCTCCTTGAGAGCGATCTCTTATAGACGTTTTAGTAGGGTATTTTGTAAACAACTGTGTAGAACGCTATAGCAATTACAACTTGATTACAATCAATTAACGCTCGCTTTGCGACCTTGCGCAACTCGATTATCGCGTGCCACATTCACCTCGGCCATTATCCACATAAATTGTAGGTATGACAAAGGCTTAAGCATGAAAGAAATTGACTACATTTCTTGCTTTGTTCGCCATTCACTGCGCTAATCGGACAGTAATCTGTTTAAAATTTACAGTGATACAACTAACAGATTGCAATCAGCTTTTGGCACTGAGTGAATATCTATGCGAAAATATGCAAAACGTTAAGAAATGGAATGTGGATTTTATGCGCCCATCAGAAAAACAAGACAACCTAGTACGCGCTTTTAAAGCTTTATTGAAAGAAGAACGCTTTGGTTCTCAAGGTGAAATTGTTGAAGCCCTAAAACAAGAAGGCTTTGAAAACATTAACCAATCTAAAGTTTCTCGCATGCTGACCAAGTTTGGTGCCGTTCGTACCCGCAATGCGAAAATGGAAATGGTTTACTGCCTACCCACCGAACTGGGTGTTCCGACCGTCAGCAGTTCTTTGCGTGAATTGGTTTTAGATGTTGATCATAACCAAGCATTAGTGGTCATCCATACTGGCCCTGGTGCGGCACAGCTTATTGCCCGTATGCTCGATTCTCTTGGTAAATCGGAAGGCATCCTTGGCGTGGTGGCAGGTGATGACACCATCTTCATTACCCCTACCCTAACAATCACGACAGAACAACTGTTTAAATCGGTCTGCGAATTGTTTGAATACGCGGGCTAACTAACGGTAAACAATGCTCACTTTAGCGATGCTATGGTGAGCATTTTGTTTGAAACGCATTCAAATACGCGTTAATTGTTCGTGATCTAATTCACGCATTTAACCAAATATCTACCAAGGCAAGCATCAATTTAACTCATTGATCTAAAAGAACCTAACGCTAAAAAAACATCACTCCTATTCTCTTTCCTTAGATTTTTTCGCTATAAGTTTTAACAATTGTATAATTATCTGCCAATTATTTGTTATTATTCCGCCACTTTTCCAAACGATTGGATTGGAAAAGATGCCGTTTCCAAACAGGAAACCCCTGAAGATAATTTGTTATGCTTCTGGGTTAATAATGGATAAAGGAAGGAACATTCATGGCATTAAATACGCTGATTAAAGTGGGTGCAATTGCTGCTGCCGTTATGGGCGCAGGTGCGGTTCACGCTCAAGAATTTATTACGATTGGTACAGGTTCAGTGACGGGTGTTTACTACCCTACGGGTGGCGCCATCTGTAAACTGGTCAACAAAGATCGTAAAGATCACAATATCCGTTGTTCTGTAGAATCAACGGGCGGTTCGATCTACAACGTCAATACCATCCGCTCTGGCGAGTTGGACTTTGGTATCGTTCAGTCTGACTGGCAATACCATGGCTACAAAGGCACTAGTAAATTTGAAGAGCAAGGCCCTTACACTAAACTGCGTGCCATGTTCTCTCTTCATACCGAACCTTTTAACATCATTGCACGTTCAGACGCAGGCATCGACAAGCTTGAAGATCTGAAAGGCAAGCGCGTCAATATCGGTAACCCTGGTTCGGGCGACCACGCAACGATGAGCGTGGTGATGGATGCTATGGGTTGGAACAACGACAGCTTCAAGCTAGCGTCAGAGCTAAAAGGTTCTGAGCGTTCACAAGCTCTATGTGACAACAAGATCGACGCATTTATTTACATGGTTGGTCACCCAAATGGCTCAATCAAAGAAGCGACTACGTCTTGTGACGCAAAATTGGTGTCCGCGACAGGCCCACAGATCGACAAAATTGTTGCTGACAACCCATACTACGCTTACAGCACCGTGCCTGCGGGTATGTACCGTGGCACTGATAAAGACGTGAAGAGCTTTGGTGTGGCGGCAACGCTTGTCACCACTGCCGATGTGTCTGACGACGTGGCTTACAACGTGGCGAAAGCGGTATTCGAGAACTTCGATACCTTCAAACGTCTACACCCTGCGTTTGCTACCCTTAAGAAAGAGGATATGGTGAGCGCTGGTATTTCTATCCCACTACACCCAGGTGCAGTGAAATACTACAAAGAAGTGGGTCTGCTGAAATAAGCAACACCACGATTCAGGCAGGAAGGCCATCTTCCTGCCTGCGATTCAATCCTGATCCCGACTTCAATCATTCTGTTGTCTGATTTGCCGTTACAATCTCATTAATTCAGACAGCATTGAGTTCACTGCCCTCTCCGAGTTCAGAGTCGGAAGGGTAACAGCATCAACTAGACCATCAATAACAAGGAAACGTACATGACGACGAATACCACTCCGTCACAAGATGTGCAAGAAATGGTGGCTCAAGCCGATACTGGCGCACGTAACCCGGCAGGGTTACAGGGACGAATCCTCTGGTTTGTTCCACTTTGCTGGTCATTGTTTCAATTATGGTACGCTTCACCGCTACCCTTTATTTTCGATTTCGCCGTTCTTAATGACACGCAGGCACGAGCTGTACATTTAACCTTTGCTATCTTTCTTGCTTTCACTGCTTACCCTGCGCTGAAAAGCTCACCTAGAGAGCACATCCCTGCCCTCGATTGGGTATTGGCTTTGCTCGGCAGTTTCTCTGCTTCTTACATCTACATCTTCTACACCGAGCTTGCTGGCCGTTCAGGCGCTCCAACGACGATGGATGTTGTGGTAGCAGTCACTGGCATGGTGCTGTTGCTTGAAGCCACTCGCAGAGCATTAGGCCCTCCTTTAATGCTCGTGGCCGCTCTTTTTCTCTTTTATACCTTTGCCGGTCCCTACATGCCGGATGTTATTGCCCATAAAGGGGCAAGCATCAACAAAGCGATGTCCCATTTATGGTTGACCACAGAAGGCGTGTTCGGTGTTGCACTTGGCGTATCCACCTCGTTTGTGTTCTTGTTTGTACTTTTTGGTGCCATGCTGGAACGCGCAGGTGCGGGGGCATACTTTATTAAAGTCGCCTTCTCATTGCTCGGTCACATGCGTGGTGGCCCAGCCAAAGCAGCCGTCGTCGCCTCCGGTTTATCAGGGCTTGTTTCTGGTTCTTCCATCGCGAACGTAGTGACGACAGGGACATTTACGATTCCCTTAATGAAACGAGTTGGGTTTCCAGGCACCAAAGCGGGGGCTGTTGAAGTTGCGGCATCAACCAATGGGCAATTAACGCCGCCGATCATGGGAGCTGCAGCTTTCTTGATGGTGGAATACGTTGGTATTTCTTACGTCGAAGTCATTAAAGCGGCCATTCTGCCAGCCTTAATTTCTTATATTGCGCTGATTTATATTGTTCACTTAGAAGCGTGTAAAGCAGGTATGACAGGCTTACCCCGCCGCCATAACCCAACTTTAGTGCAAAGCTTGCTCTCCTTTACGGGTACGATTTTAGGACTGTGTGTCATCAGCGCGGTGGTTTACTACGGCATCGGTTGGACCAAGGATGTCTTTGGTGATGCCGCGACACCCATGGTGACCATTGCCTTACTGGTTGCCTACGTGGGCTTAGTCAAAATTTCCGCCAATCATGCGCAAGATGGCGCATTGGAGATCGATGCAGAACTGACCGAAGTGCCCGACCCAGGACCGACGATCAAATCGGGTTTGCACTTCCTGCTTCCGATTGTTGTGCTTGTTTGGTGTCTCACCGTTGAGCGCTTTTCTCCTGGCCTTTCAGCGTTTTGGGCGACGGTGTTCATGATCTTTATTCTTCTCACTCAACGTCCTTTGATGGCGTTGATGAACAAGAGTGACGACATTGCACAGCAAACCAAGGCTGGTTGGACAGATCTGTTAGAGAGCTTAGTATCGGGCGCTCGCAATATGATTGGCATCGGTGTCGCAACCGCCGCTGCGGGTACCGTCGTTGGCGTGGTGACCCTAACCGGGATCGGTTTGGTCATGACCGATTTTGTTGAGTTCATTTCCGGCGGCAGCGTGATCATGATGCTGATCTTCACCGCAGTGATCAGTTTGATCCTCGGCATGGGACTTCCTACAACCGCGAACTACATTGTGGTGTCGACCTTGATGGCGCCAGTGATCGTCACGCTAGGCGCTCAGCACGGCTTGATCATTCCACTTATCGCCGTCCACCTGTTTGTGTTCTATTTTGGTATTTTGGCCGATGATACCCCTCCAGTTGGCTTAGCTGCGTTTGCTGCAGCTGCGATTGCGAAATCCGACCCGATCCGTACCGGTATCCAAGGGTTTGCCTACGACATTCGTACCGCTATCTTGCCATTCATGTTTGTCTTCAATACTCAGCTCTTGTTGATGGGCATTGATACTTGGTGGCACTTGCTATTAACGATACTCTCCTCGATTATCGCCATGCTGATCTTCTCCGCGGCCACACAAGGCTGGTGGTTCACCAAAAACAAATGGTGGGAAACGCTGTTACTGCTCATACTTACGTTCTCGTTCTTCCGTCCAGGCTTCTGGTGGGACATGATTTACCCAGCCAAAGTTCTTTCACCAGGTATTGAGATAGAGCAAATCACTCAGAAGCTAGATGTAGGACAATCACTGGAGCTTCGTGTAGCTGGTACCAATCTAGAAGGTGATTTCACTGAAAAGACGGTCCGTTTACCTTTTGATGATAATGCGACAACCGCACTTGAACGTCTTCAGTCGATGGGGCTTTCCCTCGTTGAAGATCAAGGCAAGATGCTGGTTGATATGGTTGAATTTGACAGCCCTGCTGAAGCCTCCGGTATCGATTTCGATTGGGAAATCAAATGGGTGGTAGAAGAAGCAGATCGACCAATGAAAGAATGGGTGTTTGTCCCTTGTTTGCTGATCCTTATTTTCATGGCAGCAAATCAGAAACGCCGAATTCGATCTCAAATCATTCAAGCGTAAACATCAATAGCCCCGTGAAATCGGGGCTATATTTATCTCAAAACAGTATGCTGAAATAACAACAATAGAGATCATACCATGTACAAACAGATTCTTGTTCCCGTCGATCTGAACGATAAAGGTTTTTCAGATAGAGCCGTTGAGCTCGCGGTGTGGCACGCGCGCCAAGCCAATGCTCAATTACATTTGCTCAACGTATTGCCCGGCATTCACATGTCGATGGTGGCGAGCTACTTCCCTAAAGATGCGGCACAGAAAATGAAACAAGATGTGGTGCAGCAACTTAAGAACTTTGCTGATCAACACATCGCCGATGAAATTGTCTACAAGGTCCATGTTGCCGAAGGCAAACCTTACGCCACTATCTTAGAGTACGCTGAAAAGCTGGGGGCTGATTTGATTATCATGCCAAGCCACAAACGCTCAAAAATCGATAAAGTGGTGCTCGGTTCCGTCGCCAGTAAAGTGGTTGAGAACTCACCCATTAACGTATTGGTGGTCAAACCGCAAGCTTAGTCCCGAATTTTACTCAGTTAGGCCGGAACAAAAAAGGATGTCATATGACATCCTTTTTATTTTAACCATCGATTTTTAAGTGAATCATTGCTGATTACGTAACTTCACTTCTTCATCCAAACTTTCTAATTTGGCTTTCATCTTTTCGCGACAGATTTCTGCAAGCTCGCGAATATGCTCTTTGCCATAACCTTCGGTGCTAATGGGATCCAACATTTCGACAATCACGTGGCCATTATTCCAACGATTCAATTTCAGTTGATCCGTTGAGCTACATACGATCGGGATAATCGGCACGCCAGCGCCAATCGCAGCGTGAAAAGCGCCCGTTTTGAAAGGCATGAGGCCACGACCGCGTGAGCGTGTACCTTCAGGAAACATCCATACCGAGACTTCACTTGCTTTCATGCTTGCCACTACCTGATCAATCGTCCCTTTGGCTTTGGTTTTATTCGCACGGTCAATCAAGATGTTACCCGTCAGCCAGTAAAGCTGTCCAAACAGCGGTAACCACGCTAGGCTCTTTTTGCCTACCGTGACAACTTTGGGTGTCACTGCCGCAGATACGGTAAAGAGGTCCCAGTTATTTTGATGGTTGGCAATGTAGATATGTTGGCCACGTTGGTAGGCATCTTCAGGAAGACGCAGTTCCAGCTTAATGCCAAATACACGCGACATTTTGGCAAACAGACGGCCAAAGGTGAACACATGCTTAGGATTTCGAGGGCTAAGTAAACAGTAGCCACAACCAAAAACGAACATCACAACAGCAAATAACGCCGTTGCTAATAAACGCACTAGAGCAATCATTTATAACTCCGGTATTCATTCAGATCGGCATTGCACTCTCAAGATATTGAAAGTTACGCTCCACTTCTCTGACAAAAACAACTTCAAAAATATAAAAAAGCCGAAACCTGTGTTTCGGCTATATTGGTATCAACGCAGTTTAGTTTGACTCACGAAAACGCTCAATCTTTGCACCCAGTGCATTAAGCTTGTTCTCGATTTTGTCGTAGCCGCGGTCAATGTGGTAAATACGATCAACGATGGTTTCCCCCTTAGCGATACAACCTGCAATCACTAAGCTGGCTGACGCTCGTAGATCAGTCGCCATCACTTGTGCAGCGCTCAAACGCTCCACATCACCACAGATGACCGTGTTGCCTTCAATCTCCGCTTTTGCGCCCATACGTTTTAGCTCTGGAACATGCATGAAACGGTTCTCAAAGATGGTTTCAGTGATCACACCACCACCTTTGGCCATCATATTCAGCAAGGTAAACTGTGCTTGCATATCGGTTGGGAAACCCGGATGAGGCGCCGTGCGGATATTGACCGCTTTGAGCTCTCTACCGGTCATATCAACAGAAATCCAATCTTCGCCAGTTTCAACAAGCGCACCCGCTTCTTCCAACTTCGCCAACACGGCTTCAAGTAAATGCGCTTGCGTATTGTGGCAAACGACTTTACCGCCAGACACCGCCGCAGCGACAAGGAAAGTCCCCGTTTCGATGCGATCTGCCACAACGGCATGCTTACCACCACCCAGACGCTCAACACCTTCAATGGTGATGGTGTCAGTGCCTGCACCGCTGATTTTAGCCCCAAGCGTGTTGAGGAATTTCGCAGTATCGACGATTTCTGGCTCACGCGCTGCGTTATCTAAAACCGTCGTGCCTTCGGCAAGTGTGGCTGCGCACATAATCGTAATGGTGGCACCTACGCTCACTTTATCCATCACAATGTGTGCGCCTTGTAGGCGGCCGTCGACATGCGCTTTAACGTAACCATCTTCTAACGTGATGGTCGCACCAAGCTGCTCTAGACCCGTAATATGTAAGTCCACGGGACGCGCACCGATCGCACACCCACCCGGAAGAGACACTTGTCCTTGACCAAAACGAGCAACAAGCGGCCCCAATGCCCAAATCGACGCACGCATGGTTTTCACCAAATCATAAGGCGCGCAATATTCATCGATAGAGCTAGGGTCAACATGAACGGAACCATTGCGTTCCACTTTGGCACCAAGGCGCTTTAACAGCTCCATGGTGGTATCAATATCTCGAAGATGCGGCACATTGGCCACTTCAACTGGCTCTTCAGCCAGAATCGACGCAAATAAAATCGGCAGTGCAGCGTTTTTGGCACCTGAAATAGTCACCTCACCCACCAATGGCTGAGTCGACCCAATTACACGGAACTTTTCCATTATAAAACCTTAAAGAGACATCAGTTTCTTGTCACGTGCCCATTCGGCAGGCGTGTATGCTTTGATCGACAAGGCATGAATATCATTGCGTTGGATGTAGTCCATGAGTGGTTTGTAGATCAGCTGTTGCTTCTTAACGCGGCTCATTCCTTCGAAACAAGCATCAACAGCGACCACTTCATAGTGGCTACCTTCACCTTTTACATGCAACTCTTCAAGGTTGAGTGCTTCTTCTAGTAACTGTTGTACTTTTGCGCTATCCACAATTTACCCCTGATAACTTTGAATATGTTTGGCAACCACGTCTTCAACGTTGCTTAACTGAAACAGTGTGCGCAGTTGCGCTGGCACAAAGCTCAGCATTATATGACAGTTTTGCTTTTTTGCATGCTCAAATAAGTGAATTAGCATCACCATTCCGGCAGAATCCACCCGTTGTACGGTTTTTAGTGAGAATTCCACCTGACTATGTCTCGGCTTCCAAGTCTGAACAAAACGCCACAGTGATGGCACTTGTTCACGATCCAAATTACCACTTAAGCTGACTTTCTCGTCTGTCGATTGCTGCCATTGTGGGTGTGACATCAGTTTTTTGCCTCAAAACGAATCGGTTGTTTCGCTAATACTTCCAGCTCGTTGGCGACGGAAAGAATACCATCTTGGCGAATTTTACCATTCCACTCCGACTGCTTGCTGGAGAGTAAACTGATCCCTTCGGCAACCATATCAAAAGCGAGCCAATCGCCGTTATTCTCACGACGCAATTTGAACTCTAGCTTAATGTTTGGACGGGGGGTATCAATGATATCAACTTTCACACTGGTGATGCGCTGATCTTCTTCCACCTTCGATTCCGGGCCAAAGAGAATTTTCTGATCCGTGTATTGCGTCAATACCTGCGCATAAGAGCTCACTAAGTACGCTCGAAACGCGTCAATAAACGCTGTGACGTCTTCACGCTTTGCCCCTTTGAGATTTGTACCCAATAACTTAAGTGCCGCGTACTTTTCATTCACGTACGGCATCAGCTCTTCTTCTACCACCACTTTGAGGTAGTCAGGATCTTGCTGAATTTTAGGCTGCTCTGCCTTCAAACGCGCAAAGGCCTGCTCTGAAACCTGCTTCATCATTTGATACGGATCGGCTTTGTCCACTGCCGTGCTCGCCAATACATTAAGTGACATCAACAGCGAGAGACAGGTCAAAAAGAATCGTTTCATCGAATTATTCCTTCTTAGTTTCATCTTTGTTTCCGACGCTATAGAGCACTTGGCCAATCAAATCTTCCAATACCAACGCCGATTTGGTGTCTTCAATAAAGTCACCATCTTTAAGCATCTGCTCATCTTCAAAAACGAATCCTGGTACTAAGCCGATGTACTGCTCACCAATCAAGCCGGATGTCAGTATCTGCACACTCGAGGTCTCCGGAAACTGGTTGTAGAGACTGTTGATCGACAGCGATACGACAGGGACTAAGGTTTCAGGATTCAACGAAATGTCGGATACGCGTCCAATCACAACCCCTCCCACCTTCACAGGCGAGCGCACTTTAAGACTACCGATGTTGTCAAACTGTGCTTTGAGCATGTAAGTATTGCCCGAGCCCAGCCCCTTTACGTCAGCGACTTGAAAAATCATGACCAGAATTGCGCAAATTCCCGCCAAGACAAAGCTGCCAACCCATAATTCTGTTTTACGTGTTTGTTGCATGTTTAATTCCCAAACATCAACGCAGTGAGGACAAAATCCAGCCCCAACACCGCTAAAGAAGAGTGAACCACCGTGCGAGTCGTCGCACGGCTGATGCCTTCCGAAGTTGGAATAGCATCGTAACCATTAAAGAGCGCAATCCAAGTCACGGTAATGGCAAAAACCACACACTTGATCATGCTGTTACCAATATCTTGCCCTAACTCCACCGAAGCTTGCATGGCAGACCAAAAACTGCCGTGGTCGATGCCTTTCCAGTCAACACCCACCAATTGGCCGCCCCAAATACCCACGGCCATGAAGATCATCGCCAACAGCGGCATCGAGATAATGCCAGCCCACAACCTTGGCGCTATGATTCTTTTAAGTGGGTCAACCGCCATCATTTCCATACTAGAAAGCTGCTCTGTCGCTTTCATCAGGCCAATTTCAGCCGTGAGTGCAGAGCCCGCTCGCCCGGCAAACAACAATGCCGTCACAACTGGCCCTAGCTCACGCAATAACGACAGCGCGACCATTTGCCCTAGGCTGCCTTCTGCGCCGTAATCCACCAAAATCACGTAGCCTTGTAGACTCAACACCATACCAATGAAGAGCCCAGAGACCACGATGATGGCCAAAGACTGCACCCCCACGTTATAAATTTGCTTCACCAATAGTGGCAGCATTTTTCGCGGTTGTGGTCTCCCCGCAAGTGCACCTGCAAGCATTAAGCTCGCCTTGCCAAATGATTGACATAAGCTAAGGAAGCGACGCCCGAGCGCTGAAATCATGTCGACTAAGTTAGGCATCGTGAAATAAATCCTTTTCTATGGGTTGCGCGGGAAAACGAAACGGCACAGGACCATCCGCTTCACCCAATAAAAATTGTTGAACACGAGGATCGCTGTTGTTGCGCAGCTCCTCTGGTGTGCCTTTTGCAATCACTTTGCCATCAGCCAGCAGATACACCCAATCAGCAATGCTCATCACCTCCGGGACATCATGAGAAACGACAACGGCCGTGACCCCTAAGGCACTGTTCAAATTACGAATCAACTCAACCAGCACCCCCATGGTGATCGGATCCTGACCAACAAAGGGTTCGTCATACATGATCAGCTCAGGGTCGAGCGCAATGGCTCTTGCTAGGGCAGCTCGACGAGCCATGCCACCAGATAACTCACTTGGCATTAGTTCTGCAGCCCCTCTCAGGCCAACCGCTTCAAGCTTCAATAGTACTAAAGTGCGAATGAGTGAGTCACTCAGCTGAGTGTGTTCACGTAAAGGAAAGGCGACGTTATCGAAGACATTGAGATCAGTAAACAGCGCGCCGGATTGAAACAGCATGCTCATTTTTTTTCTGGCGTGATAAAGCTTAGAGCGAGACAAACTAGGAATATTGACACCATCAAACCAAATCTCACCACTTTCCGGCAAGATTTGCCCACCAATCAGGCGAAGCAATGTGGTCTTTCCAATTCCAGATGGCCCCATGATGGCCGTCACTTTTCCTTTGGGAATACGCAAATCGATGTTGTCGAAAATCTTACGTTGGCCACGGGAAAACGTCAGTCCATGAATCGTTACTAAATCGTTGTGTGACATACTCTCTCTTTATTTACTCAGGTATTCCCCTGCGTTTTTATCGCACTTCGTGTCGTATTGG
>NZ_NPKW01000249.1:0-1152 GCF_002265885.1 Vibrio sp. 03_296 | reverse complement strand
AAAGTGCTGCTCAGTCAGAAAAAATGCGCCAAGTGGTTAGCCCTTGGATCACATATCTGGCGGGTCAAGGATAACCAAACGTCTGAATTGTTAGTAATTCTGGCATCTGGTTAAGTGTGAGTCAGTCGCACGTGTCTGGGGAAGCTGTCTCCCCTTTTTTCGTCTACACCACTGGCAAATCGCGTTCATTTTGGAGACRACTTCAACTGGCAACCACCCTCAGTTCGTGATACTCTTCGCCTCCATTTTTCTGGCCGAAAAGTCATCAACTGGTGAACTTTCGCTGGTCAGTGCTATCTTTTAGTAGCAGATATTCCCTATCCGCTCTCAATCCAAACCAAACGTGGACTAAAACAGATGGGCAAAGGTACTCTTTACATCGTCTCTGCTCCAAGCGGTGCAGGCAAATACCAGCTTAATCTCCGCGATGCTGGAGAAAACCCGACTTACGCAATGAAAGTGTCGGTCTCTCACACCACACGTGGCATGCGCCCAGGTGAACAAGATGGCGTGCACTACCACTTTGTCGAGAAAGAGCATTTTGAAGATCTGATTACCAAAGGTGAGTTTCTGGAATACGCAGAAGTGTTTGGTAACTACTACGGCACCTCACGTGTTTGGATTGAAAACACCCTAGATAAAGGCATTGATGTTTTCTCGATATCGATTGGTCAAGGCGCTCGTCAAATTCGTGAGCAAATGCCACACGCCAAGAGCATCTTTATCTTACCACCATCTAATGGTGAACTTGAGCGTCGTCTTAATACGCGCGGTCAAGACAGCGAAGCGGTGATCGCCAAGCGCATGGCAGAAGCGAAATCCGAAATCTCGCACTACAACGAATACGATTACGTGATCATCAATGATGATTTCGATACTGCTTTAATGGACTTTAAGGCCATTATCCGAGCAGAAAGATTGAAGCAAGACAAACAAGCTGCTAAATATAGCGGTATGCTTGACGCGCTTTTAGCGGAATAAGACCCCAGAAAGCATTCTGTGGCACTAATAATACAACTCAAGGTACCTCAAGCTAGACACTGAGAACTGAGAGCCTGTATACTTTCTCGTCATTCAAAAAATTAGTTAACTAWTTGGAGTTCTCATGGCACGCGTAACTGTTCAAGACGCTGTTGAAAAAGTTGGCAACCG
>NZ_NPKW01000248.1:0-1302 GCF_002265885.1 Vibrio sp. 03_296 | reverse complement strand
CCTTGGGCTTCTTCACAAATGCTCGGTAAAGTTCGCGTGATTCAAGCTATTGCGGGTCGCAGCAGTTCAAAAGAGATGAATGCGCCTCTGATGCAAGCCATTACTGCCGCACAGTTTTCAGCGGATCATTACCAAACCACCACCATCATCAATCAAGATGACGCGATTTGGGTACAGGATCGTTTGTCGAAATCTTCGGCGCTAAGACAAGCAAGAAAGAGTTCCCTTGGTCATCAATGGTGTTAGACGAAAATGGCGTGGTGGCCAGCAGTTGGCAACTGGATAAAGAGAGCTCTGCGATCATCGTACAAGACAAGCAAGGCAAAGTGCTGTTTGTCAAAGAAGGGACACTTTCAAGCGATGACATCACTCAAGTCCTTGAGTTAATCAAAGCTAACATTTAATTGCTTTTCTTCATCAATAAAACCCATACACTCCATCGGTATGGGTTTATTTTTGTACGCTTTTGACAAAAGAGTGAACTTTGCGGCTGAATAACTGTTATATTGTAACACTTTCAAATATCTCAATCGGTTTATGCAACACAATCTTAGCCTCCCTTTCATGACTTTGCGCCACACTGCGATCTTTGCGGTGGTACTCAGCGTGTTTTTGAGCTTTGCCAGCATTGCCCATGACTTTGATTTTAATGCCGAGCACCACAACAGCCATCACTGCCAACTGTTTGCCAATGCCCATCATGGTGTTAACCAAGCAGCGATTAGCGTCCCCGTTTTGGTGCCCAAATACGCACAACCGCAATCCGTCACAGCGATTGCCCCTTATCAACCAACCAGTGCCTATTTGGCGCGTTCTCCTCCCTTCAACTAAATATGTCTATAAGTATTTCAATTTAGTTTATTAAGGATTAGAACCATGCTACGCAAAACTTCTCTCGCCATTTTGGTTGGGCTTTCTTTTTCCGCTCTCGCGTCTGCGCAAGAGGGCTTTCGTCAACACGATGCTCACGTACACGGTCAGGTCGAATTTAATATCGCCCAAGACGGCCATGATCTTCTGCTCGAAATCACCGCTCCGGGGGCCGATGTCGTCGGTTTTGAACACGCTCCAGAAAATACAGAACAAGAAATCAACTAAAGGCCGCAGTAGAAAAACTCTCTCAAGCCGACTTGATGGTTCAAATCAATGAAGCCGACCAAATGCACGCAATTGCAGAATGTTATCGGTGACACACACCTTAGGTGGTGAACGAGCACGATGGCCATGAGCATCATGATGACCACGAACATCATGACGACCACAAACACCATGACGACCACGAACATCATGATGACCACGGAC
>NZ_NPKW01000247.1:0-1433 GCF_002265885.1 Vibrio sp. 03_296 | reverse complement strand
GGTAGAGATTGGTGTCGCTTCTACCAAGGCGTTTACAACCCAATTGGCAGCTCTACTTATGCTGGTGACGGCGCTGGGTAAACAGCAAGGCCGTATCAGTAAAGAAAAGGAAAAAGAGATCATAGAAGCGTTGCACGCGTTGCCTAAGCAAATCAACGCAGCACTCTCTTTTGAAAAAGACATTGAAGCCTTGGCGACAGATTTTGCAGATAAGCACCATACCTTGTTCCTTGGTCGTGGTGAGTTCTATCCCATCGCGATGGAAGCGTCTTGAACTGAAAGAGATCTCTTACATTCACGCTGAAGCGTACGCGGCGGGTGAGCTTAAACACGGTCCTCTCGCATTGATTGATGCAGACATGCCTGTGGTGGTGGTCGCGCCAAGTAACGATCTTCTCGAGAAGTTAAAATCTAACGTGGAAGAAGTGCGTGCACGCGGTGGTCTTTTGTATTGTATTGCGGATTTCGGACGCAGGTCGAGGCGATGAAACTATGAAGATCATCACTATGCCTCACGTGAGTGAAATCACCGCAGCAATCTACTACACCATTCCAATGCAATTGCTCTCGTACTACGTGGCGTTGATCAAAGGAACGGACGTTGACCAACCTCGCAACCTAGCGAAAGCGGTTACGGTAGAATAATCGTTTTGAAAGAATGCGATGAGCCGAGGTGTGTCACCTCGGCTTTTTTTTGTTTTTAACGCAGAGGTGTAAAGGAAAGTCAGTTTTAAAAGAGGCAAGACTAAAATGGGCTGTCCTTGCCCAATGCATGACAGATTTCGACAATGGCGAGTGAGAGACCAGAGCGGATGATTTGTTGCTTTCTTTGCAGTTGAAGCTGATAAAAACTCAGCTCGATATCGTCATCAGGGTTATCGACTTCAAGTTGCACCATGCCCATTTTCTGCACTAGATGAAGTTTCTTAATCGGTTCGAGTATTTGGGGATCGGTAAACTCGTAGTTCTGTGCTATCGCTGTTGAGATTTGTTTTTGAGCTTAATAATGTCTTCAATATCGTGGTAGTGATGATCTGATAACACGCCTAAACCAAAGAGTAGTTTTAAGCGTACAGAAACATCACCTAATGGACCCGAGTCCTAGCGCAAAAGCGGCCCAACGTACAGATGGCAACGGCAAAATTTATCTTTGAACGAAAATTCGTTGTACCAAGCCATCGACGGCCTCGGTAAGGATGTCGACGGTCTCAACAAAAAAACCGCGTACACTGGGGGCKTGATTTAATCGTTCAATGATGTCACTTTCGTTTGTATGCTCTGCCATAAACTGAATCAATATATCTTTTTTATATTTGAGGGGAGCATAGCTCCCCTACTGATTAAAGTTGGTTGTAAAGAGTTTCAATCTTTGCAACCTCAACACTGTCCTCTTGCAAGACTTGTGTTATTTTGCCAGCGTTTTTTTCACGCCA
>NZ_NPKW01000246.1:0-499 GCF_002265885.1 Vibrio sp. 03_296 | reverse complement strand
GAGCTCAAGACCGCAGCCATAGCAAAATTTTCAACAAACTGGATGTGTGGCGCAAAGCGGAGCGATTAAACGATATCCTCCTTTGTTGCCAAGCCGATCATGCTGGTCGCCAAGGCCTGCAAGATCATCCTTACCCTCAAGCAGAACGGATCCAGTTAGCGTATCAAGCCGCGCTCTCTGTCGAGGTGCAATCGGTCATTCAGGATGGGTTTAAAGGGCCTGCTATTCGTGATGAACAGGAAAGAAGACGCATTGAAGCAGTGAAAGCAGCGCTGCTGAACGCTTAAAAAACATAACGCCCACGGTTTCCTGTAGGGCGCTGATRATGATTATGCGATCGAGTCGATCGAGATTAAGCCATTAATAGGTAAGCAAATAAGCCGACACCTAAGATCAATCGGTAGATCACAAATGGCGTCATGCCCATACGTGAAATCATCTTCAAGAAAAGGTGAATACACAGATAGGCGCTAATAAAGGAAGTGACTATACCGGTTAG
>NZ_NPKW01000245.1:0-367 GCF_002265885.1 Vibrio sp. 03_296 | reverse complement strand
AATGCCTAGCCTTGGAATTCGGCTGGCATTTTAACACTCTTCGTGACACTTTGCGCGGCTTACGCTGCCTCATTCTCTTTGCCAAGCTTAGCATCATTTTCATCGCGTAATACGCGACGCAAAATCTTACCAACGTGTTTTCGGCAGATCTTCACGGAACTCAATCAACTTCGGCACTTTATAGCCCGTCAAGTGCTGACGACAGTGGCTGATGATTTCTTCTTTGGTTAGACTTGGGTCACGCTTAACCACATAAATCTTAACCAGTTCACCAGACACTTCGTGTGGCTGACCGATGGCCGCCACTTCAAGGACTTTGCCGTGCAGCGCAACCACATCTTCGATCTCGTTAGGATAAACGTTGAAA
>NZ_NPKW01000244.1:0-883 GCF_002265885.1 Vibrio sp. 03_296 | reverse complement strand
CTGATGGCTCGCAAAGAGACCATTCGTGAACCTGCGGKKGGGTGATCAAGCGGCGACGGAGAAACGGAAAAATCAGAAGCAAAAGCTGAAGAGAAAACCGCAGAGCCGGAAGTGACTGCTCAGTCTCAACCAGATGAAGTTCAGCAGCCATACTGACAAAAAAGATGCAGAATAGGTTTTAATTAATAAGGAAACCCCGAGGCAACTCGGGGTTTTGTATTTCTACTATGATTCTACGTTCTCAAAAAAATCTTTAGATCTTTCATTCCCTGTTGTGATGGGAATTCTTAATGTCACACCTGACTCATTTTCCGATGGAGGCCAATTTAATGCGCTTGATGCGGCGTTGGTCCAAGCAGAGCGAATGATTGCTGCTGCTGGTGTGAGTATCATTGATATCGGTGGTGAATCAACACGTCCAGGTGCGCCAGAAGTCTCATTAGAAGAAGAGTTGAAGCGCGTTATTCCGGCAATTCAAGCCATTCGGCAAAAGCATGATGTTTGGATCTCTATTGACACCAGCAAAGCGGAAGTGATGAAGCAAGCTATTGAAGCCGGTGCGGATCTCATTAATGATGTTCGCGCATTGCAGGAACCAGGGGCCTTGGCTGTTGCCGCGAAAGCCCAAGTGCCGATTTGTCTGATGCACATGCAAGGTCAGCCTCGAAGCATGCAGCATAACCCAAGCTATCAAGATGTAGTTAAAGAGGTCTGGCGAATTTTGGAAGAGCGTGTTGCAGCCTGTGAAGAAGCCGGTATTGCTAAAGAGCTGCTTATTCTTGACCCTGGATTTGGTTTTGGCAAAACCATCGAACACAATTATCATCTGTTAGCGCACTTAGAAGCGTTTCATCAATTGGGCTTGCCGATTTTGGCGGGCATG
>NZ_NPKW01000243.1:0-417 GCF_002265885.1 Vibrio sp. 03_296 | reverse complement strand
GGTGCCATGCCATCATGAATGGGCTGCACTCGAACAACTGGATATGTTAGAGCTCAATGGAAAAACCGTATTGGCGCTTGGGGATGGTCATTGCCTTCGCGATCAGGCGTTAGGATTTTGTTTTGCTGCTGGTGCACGTGATGATGAACTAGCTTAAGCGACCAGCTTGGAAACCTTGCGCAATATGGTCGCTGCGGGGGCTGGGATTACCTTGCTGCCGGAGCTCTCGGTACCAAAAGAGAAGCAAAAAGATGGCGTGTGTTATATCAAAGCGGTCAATCCGGTGCCTTCTCGAACGATCGTGGTGGTTTATCGTCCAGGCTCTCCACTGCGTGCGCGTTTTGAGCAGTTGGCAGCAACCATCAAAGAACTGCTCGTCAACGGCTCAGAACAGTAATGTTTGTTGCGCCAATAAAT
>NZ_NPKW01000242.1:0-1046 GCF_002265885.1 Vibrio sp. 03_296 | reverse complement strand
TTGCTGCCGCGTATGAGCGTGGTGAAACGATGAGTTCGTTAAAGCGACCGAAATCAAAGCGGAAGGCCAAGAAAGTGCTGCAATGCAAGATGGCGACGCAGTGATCTTCATGAACTACCGTGCAGACCGTGCACGTCAAATCACTCGTACCTTCGTCGCTGATTTCGCTGGCTTTGAACGCAGCAGCATTCCCAGCGGTGAACTTTGTGATGCTGACTCAATACGCAGCAGACATTCCTCTTGCTATCGCATTCCCACCTGCATCGCTAGAAAACACCTACGGTAGAGTGGTTGTCTAAGCAGGGTCAAACGCAGCTACGTATTTCTGAAACTGAGAAATACGCACACGTGTCTTCTTCATCGAGGTGTGAGAACGAATTTGCAGGTGAAGAGCGTCAACTTGTTGCTTCTCCTAAAGTGGCGACTTACGACCTTCAACCAGAAATGAGCTCAACTGAGCTGACTGAGAAAATGGTGGCGGCGATCAAGTCTGGTAAGTACGACACCATTATCTGTAACTACCCGAATGCGGACATGGTTGGCCACACTGGCGTTTATGAAGCTGCAGAAAAAGCGATTGAAGCGTTGGATGCAAGCGTKGKCCAAGTGGTTGAAGCGATCAAAGAAGTGGGTGGTCAGCTATTGATCACAGCAGACCCACCGGTAACGCAGAAATGATGGTTGATCCCAGAAAACCGGCGGTACTCCACACCGCTCACACTAGCCTACCAGTACCACTTTATCTACGTCGTGACAAAGCGGTTGAGTTCAAGGAAGGCGGTAAACTGTCTGACTTAGCACCAACCATGCTGTCTCTAGCGGGTCTAGAGATTCCAGCAGAGATGACTGGCCAAGTATTGGTTAAGTAAGCTTAAACAGCTAAATGAAAGCCCGAGCATGACTCGGGCTTTTTGTTTCTGTGCGTCACTGAACTAAGATGGCTGTTCCTGCTACCGCGACGCAAGGCACCAAGCCACGCGTGAACGGATTGGGCGTTGTTTGGTGTAGATCCACAGTATTGGCAATAACATGATTGGGGTTGTCGA
>NZ_NPKW01000241.1:0-847 GCF_002265885.1 Vibrio sp. 03_296 | reverse complement strand
GGTGATGATTGCTCAGCTCGCGATGCCGACGAACTCTCTACAGTGGGACATTTGCGCTATACCGGGTTTAGATCCACAAGCCACATATCGAGTGACGGTATTGGATAAGCCGTCTAACTACGATGACATCGTGAATTACCAACCACCTTGGACAGAATCGGGCTGCGAACTGTCCGGCGCATGGTGTGAAGAGGTCGGTTTAACCATGCCAATTCTTGATGCAGAAAGTGCGATGTTGTTGATGTTCGAACGTATTCACTAAGACGCCTTCGTTGTTTCTTCTTTGTTTTTATTGCCGTACAGAGGCCCGATCTGTACGGCTTTTGCGTTGTTTTTGTTTTTATGAAATCGTTATCATGACTTATTGATGAACTTTGATGCTAAAGTTAGGGAATTGAACGTTATTTTCTGGAAGTTGGTCATAATAAAATTGTTCAATGTCTCATTTTGAAAACTGAACTGTAAACGTTTCCATAAAGTGGTAATGGATCACAGTAAGGGATCCTGTCGGTGAGTAGCATGAGCATCGAAAACTAAATAAAAGACGTCGACGTGATGGCTTCTCTGTTAGGGAGTGCTGCGCGATAACGATACTAGGAATGAATTATGTCTGAAAAATTACGCTACAAACCAAGCTGTCCTACGGTCTTGGCGCACTGGGTAAAGACTTTGCCTGTGTCCCCAATCTATATCTTCTTTAATTGTTCTACTTTACGGACGTGGCCGGCTTTGTCTGCCGCTTTCGTCGTACATCTTTTAGCTGCACGTATTATCGATGCGATTACAGACCCAATGATGGGGTGATCGTCGACAATACACGTTCTAAGTTCGGTAAGTTCCGCCCTTG
>NZ_NPKW01000240.1:0-1845 GCF_002265885.1 Vibrio sp. 03_296 | reverse complement strand
AGTGGGTCGGTGGCAGTAAAATGCACCATTCGAAACCCATGGAAACCAACATCTCGGCCATCAAATAAAAATGAGTGGGTGAAGTGCCTTTGGTGAACGAGGCCAAATGGCCAAATTCAATTAAGTTGGAACGTTGGATGTCTGAGGAAAAGCGTTGAGACAGAACCTGTTCGGCGGGCTGAACTAAGTACTGCTCAAGAAATAGGGGCTCGTCTGCCGCTATACGAAATCCACACAGAGAAAGCAGATGGCTTGATGCGCCAACACCAAGTAAGCGGGCATGAACTGGTGCAAATGGGCGGAAAAGGCCAGCTCATAACGCTGTTTGACATACTCACCAGCTCGCCTCCCACATGGGATGATGTGGATAGACAATCTCTAAGCTCACTTGTTGTAACTGAGTCGTATCCAGTTTTGCGCCAGCAGACTGCAGTGATGGCTGTGCGGTCGAGAGTGATGGATTCCGTTTCATCGATGCGCCCCTTAACTCGTTGGTTACTGACAAGGTAAGAGGCGAAACTTAAGAAACCCTTAAGAGCGCGATATTTCTTTACGAAGGCATTTTATTAGGAAAGGGGTGGAAGCATCGGGTGACCTGGATGCTGCCAAATAAGCGCTAGCGAGAAAACTTCATGCGGTACATGCGTTTGTCGGCAAGATTGATAAGCGCATCCACGTTTTCTGAATCATCTGGAAAACAGGCTCGACCTAAACTGGTGGAAAGCTTAGCTGGGCCTTGTCGAGGGCAATCGGTGGCACAAACAGCTAGATGAATCGCCTGACTTGAGCACCTGATGTTCGTCATTGGTGACATGTTTGCACAGCACGGCAAATTCATCGCCTCCCATGCGGCACACTCGCACTGAGGCGTTTTCCAGTTTTTTTAATCGCAGCGCCACTTCTTGCAATGCGGCATCGCCCGCTTGATGGCCAAGATTGTCATTGATGGCTTTGAAGCCATTGAGATCCAATAGGTAGATCGAAAAATGCTCTTTGTCCTGGATGTACTTATCCATGATGCAAAAACAATACCGATACGGTTGGTCAATTGAGTCAGCGGATCGGTTAACGACATCTTTTTGTGAAAACGGGCTTCTTTGTAGAAGAAATAAGCCATGAAGCCAGCACACAAGACAAAAATGCCTAACAGCACAAACTGAGCTTGGAAGAGCAGGTGTGCGCGCATCTGCTGTTCTTTATACAAAGGGCTGGCGACGCGAAATGACGCTGTCACATAGTCGATCATGGACAGATAAAGGCGGCTGGTTTCGCGGTAAAACAGTTTAGCGGCGTTGTCATCACCGTTAGTGCGAGTTGCAGCGGCTGCTCTTAGCGTTGGAATTGGTAAACAGATCGACGAAAAGCTTTTACTTCGTTTCGCGAGAGAAAGGTGTCGCTTTCTCGACTGTTGATCAACAAATCAAAACGGCTCCAAGTGAGCTCATATTTCAGTTCGACTCGCTTGAGGTCGTAGCTGCTGTCTTCGGCGCGACTCGATTCACTCACCAATTTCAGAGAAGACTCTTTCGAGAGATTTGAAAAGAAACCAAGTGGCTTGATTTTGTGAGTCTGAGTAAGAGCGTGCCAAGGTTCTCGTTTCCTGCAGTAGGGCAAGATTGGCGATCAACAAGCAGACGGTCACTGCCAGCAAAGTCAGTTTTGCTGAAGTTGAAAGGGCCTTTATAAAGATTTAAGTTTGTTTTTGCATTATTCGTTTTCACATCACTTCGCGATATGTATTTGTTTTAACTGCCAAACCATCTGGGAATGGTAGCGTTCGATATTCAGTTCTTTTGGAAACGAAGATTGCGGGTAGATGAGCCAGAAAGGACCTTTATCTCTCAC
>NZ_NPKW01000024.1:0-1162 GCF_002265885.1 Vibrio sp. 03_296 | reverse complement strand
CCAAAGATGAGTGTCCGAAAAGCAGCGCTCACAAAAGCCAACTTGCCGACAAACACCAAACTGAAAAGCCAAGAGAACAAAGAAAAACCATAACCAACTGATTTTACTTGATTAAGCATAACGCCGCGTTAAGGGGTGAATGCCGCATAAACCAAGCTTCCGCAGACCACTTTCACCACCAAAACTCACCGCACACCAAAAATGCCACGCGGCATGAATCCCTCTTAAACGCCTTGTTATACCAATTTTTGGCCAGTCATAAGCAACCTAACTTATAAGCCAAAACCAACTTTTGGTAACTTACGAACTGAGCGAACACCCCATTGTGATAAATCTGGCTTAGGTTGCCCCGTGAAATCACCAAGGCAGATATACCCTCGAGACAGATAACGATAAAGGAAATCTCCACCCTCTAAAGAGCCTCTTCTATCATCACCAAATGGTAATTTTATACGWTCTACTCGTAGATCTGAGGCGGCTTTGAAAGCWGGATAAACGCTGGAGTTCACCGAATATGAGCTTAGATCACTTAGAAGTGCTTTATCTGACATTTGCGATGCTGTACGAGTAAAGATCATGATTAGACGTTTCTGCTGTTCTGATGAAACGATGATCATTTCCATATTGGTTTTCCTTTGAAATAAGGAAGTATATAGAAACCAAGCTTCACTCGATAGTGTTTTGAGTTGGAGCTTATTACGATAAATTGGTATAACGCTGCGTTAAGGGGTGAGTGCCGCCTAAACCAAGTTTCCGCACACCACTTTCACCACAAAAATCACCGCAAACCAAAAATGCCACGCGGCATGAATCCCGCTTAAACGCCTTGTTATGTTTAAGACTCGAACGGTTAAGTTTTACGATACCAAGAGCTTAACTCGACTTATCTTTGAAAACCAAAGTTAGAAGCTAAAAAGCTGAATTAACTCATAATTTTGATTGGCCGACTTTGAGTTTTAACGTGAGAAATCGAAAAGATGGGGCTCTAACTTTGAAATCAAAATCACTTCACTCACCTCGCCTACACTCTGGAATTCAATGAGGCAACTCTCTGAATTTTTAGCGCCCACGAATTGGAGTCCAGAAAACAGCGACCACTAAACATAACTTGCCGACAAGACCAAAATTAGAAAGCTGAGAAAGCAAAGAAAAGATGCAACCA
>NZ_NPKW01000239.1:0-557 GCF_002265885.1 Vibrio sp. 03_296 | reverse complement strand
ATAGTTGCCAATGGAAAAAGCACTAAGCAGAAAAGAAAATGACAAACGACATATTGGGAACGGACACGTTGCCAAAGCGAAAAACCTCGAGCAAAAGGCCGCCAATACCAGTCCGGCTAAAAATAATGGCGCAAAAGCAATCGCGATGATTTTGGCATCAAAACGCGCCCCGACCCAAAAAGCTCGGAATAGATCATTGCCGAGTCCAGTAAGATCAGAGAAATCTGCGGCCAGCAGTAGAAAAAGACCACGAGAGACCGTAAGCAGTAGTAACGACGCAACGATTAAAGAGAAAATAATGCGCATCGCTCTGTGCGCATTGGGCTGGAAATCCATTGACTAAAAAACCTAACGGGTGATCACTAAGGGGCGCACATCATAGCATAGAGAGCAAATTGCACCTCAATTCTAGGTGTCAAAGCAGTGATCAAACACACGAACGATTGGTCATCTCTATATCAGCTTTCAACGAGTTTTAGGTCAATTAGCACTGACAGTGAGGACAGAAGAAGGTATTACGTTGCCCTATCTTCTGCTCTTGAATCGCTTCCCCACAA
>NZ_NPKW01000238.1:0-695 GCF_002265885.1 Vibrio sp. 03_296 | reverse complement strand
AATCCTTTTCATCAATCGAGGTAAGGTGCGCCTCGATATTTTCCTCCACAGCACCGCTCACCCCTTCCAAAGAGAGAGAAACTTGAGGCGCCGCAACAAGATTGCTGGCAAAAAGCGAGCTGACTAATAGTGGTAATACTTTTTTTATCATGCTTTAGTACGTACAAAACAACGTCGGCTGACATCGAGGCTTTGCGGATATGAATGTGGTGTAGAATCGACACAACTCATAAGCAGACAAGTTGCGTTAAGCTGACGGTCTAAACTATCCTGCATCACCAGCGGAGACTGAGCATTGCAAGATAGCACCCGCCCTACAAAGGGACAACCAGATTCCGTTTTTTGTTCGGAGTCATATCACAGATGAATATAAGGGAAGAGRGATGCTCAACAAACAAATCATGGTCGATGCCGATAACGCGCTCGCGGGCCGCCAAGAAGCAATGGCAGTAGAGCCAGTTCATTTTGTCAACGGCAGTGATATCACCGCCCCCGCCACTCAAGGACAACAAGAAATACTGCTCGGCATGGGCTKGTTTTGGGCGCGGAACGCTTGTTCTGGCAACTCGATGGGGTGGTTTCGACGTCGGTCGGATACAGTGGTGGCTTTACGCTCAATCCCACCTACCAAGAAGTGTGCAGTGGTCAAACGGGCCATACGGAGGTGGTGCGCGTGATCTTTGACCCACAAGTAT
>NZ_NPKW01000237.1:0-910 GCF_002265885.1 Vibrio sp. 03_296 | reverse complement strand
ATAGACTCCGAACAAAAAACGGAATCTGGTTGTCCCTTTGTAGGGCGGGTGCTATCTTGCAAGCTCAGTCTCCGCTGGTGATGCAGGATAGTTTAGACCGTCAGCTTAACGCAACTTGTCTGCTTATGAGTTGTGTCGATTCTACACCACATTCATATCCGCAAAGCCTCGATGTCAGCCGACGTTGTTTTGTACGTACTAAAGCATGATAAAAAAAGTATTACCACTATTAGTCAGCTCGCTTTTTGCCAGCAATCTTGTTGCGGCGCCTCAAGTTTCTCTCTCTTTGGAAGGGTGAGCGGTGCTGTGGAGGAAATATCGAGGCGCACCTTACCTCGATTGATGAAAAGGATTACTCCACCTCTTTGCGTTTTCAATCTCGTCTTGATGGTCATCATTAATTGGGCGCGTTGAACGCATTGGGTTACTATCATGCTACAGATTGACTATCAAATCAGCGACGATCAGGAAGAACTGACGGACCCATATCACCTTGGGCGAACCGGTGAGAGTTGAGACCTTTGATGTGCGCATTGAGGGGGAAGCCTCGAATGACAAAAGATTTCCTGCAACTGTTAGAAAAAATCGCCGCTTAAACAGGGGGCGATTTTAAATCATGGCGACTACGAGGCGCTCAAATCCTCAATTCGTAACCTCGTCGTTGCAAAAGGCTATTTAAAGGCGATTTTATCGAAACGCGTTTAGAGGTCGCAGCCGATCTCAATCAAGCGTTTGTGCGCCTTCATTACGCCAGTGGGAYGCGTTACCACTTTGGTCAAACGGCCATTACTGGTAGTCAAATTGAAGAAAACCGAGTGCGCTCCTTGCAACCGTTTAAAGCCGGTGACCCCTATTTAGTCGCCAAAGTGGGGGAGTACAATCAAAACCTCTCTAACACCGATTGGTTCTC
>NZ_NPKW01000236.1:0-860 GCF_002265885.1 Vibrio sp. 03_296 | reverse complement strand
CCCCACGTTCGATCATTCCTAAGTCACCGTGCGAAGCTTCCCCTGGATCGAACAAAGAAACAGAGGAGTGCCGGTCGCTGGCTAACGAGGCGGCGATCTTTTTCCCGATATGACCAGATTTCCCCATCCCCATAACAACCACTTTTCCGGCGTTATTCAGGATTAATTCGCACGCTTGCTCAAATTGCTCATCAAAATATTGCGACAACTGCTCAAGACCGCGTATTTCCGTGGCTAACACTTGTTTTGCTACTGCACGATAATCAAAGGACAGGGTCATGTGTACTCCTAGCGAGACAGTCTTACGCTGCCATGTTCATTAACAGATAGGCCTGATAACCGATAAAGCAGGTCAGTAGAATACCACCTTCCGTACGCTAATTCTGACGAGATTTGCCCATGCCATGACAACCAAAAGTAAGGAAATCGCCAGCATTACCCMAAAATCACGTCCCATTGCGTATTCACTAATAAATGACGGGTTGAGAATACCGGGGATCCCCATCACGGCAAGAATATTGAAGACGTTGGAGCCGATGATGTTACCGACCGCCATGTCATCTTCACCTTTCAGAGCACCCGCCAAAGAGGCGGCCAGTTCTGGCAGGCTGGTGCCCACGGCAATAATGGTTAAACCAATCACCAAGTCATCTCATGCCAAAGTATTTCGCAATGATGACCGCATTATCCACTAGCATATCGGCCGCGAGTGGTAAAAGGATCAGACCAATGACGATCCACATTGCGGCTTTGGGATTGCTGACGCCTTGAGGAATTTCCGACTCTTGCTCTTCTAAGAAGGCATCTCCGGTTTTTTGTCGCGACGGCTGATTTTGCAGCATCGCGACTAGGAATAAGGT
>NZ_NPKW01000235.1:0-892 GCF_002265885.1 Vibrio sp. 03_296 | reverse complement strand
ATGGTGAACCGTTAGTGTATATTTCCTCTGCTGACTGGATGGAACGCAACATCGATAACCGTATTGAGGTGATGTCTCCTGTACGTGATCCACGCATCAAACAACGCATTATCGATATTCTCAACATCCAGTTTACTGATACAGTGAAGGCGCGCCGAATCGACAAAGAGATGAGCAATAACTATGTTGAACGCGGCAATACGGAAAAAAATACGTTCTCAGATAGCCATTTACGACTATCTTAAAAATGTTGAAAAACACACGCGTAAGCAAAAAGGGCAAGTAGAACAGAATGACAACAACCATAGCTCGAGATATTGCCGCATCGACCTAGGCTCCAACAGTTCCATATGGTAGTAGCCAAAGTCGTCGATGAAGATCTGCAATTAATCAGTCGCCATAAACAGCGCGTTACTTGCTGATGGCTTGGATAACGAAATGAATCTGAGCCACTCAGCGATGGAGCGAGGGCTTGAGTGCTTAGCCATGTTTGCCGAACGACTGCAAGGTTTTGAACCAGATAATGTTCGCATTGCGGCCACGCATACCTTACGACAAGCGCATAATGCTCATCTATTCTTACAACGCGCCAAGCAAGTCATACCCTTCCCCATCGAAATAATTCCGGGAGAAGAGAAGAGGAAGCGCGTTTAATCTATCTCGGCGTGGCACATACACAATTAGAAGTCTCCTCTAAACTGGTGGTTGATATTGGCGGTGGCAGTACCGAACTGATCATCGGTCGCGATTTTGAACCAGAGCTACTCAACAGTAAGCAAATGGGGTGCGTCAGTTTCACCAGTCGTTACTTTCCAACGGAAAATTACCAAAAGAACATCAACAAGCGATCACTGCGGGTGAGCAAAAGCTGGAATCCATCGCTAGCCAGTAT
>NZ_NPKW01000234.1:0-754 GCF_002265885.1 Vibrio sp. 03_296 | reverse complement strand
CCCAACCTGGGTTAATTTGCGCGTAGTTTTGTTTTTGCTCGCCACTAAAAGGCGTAACACGGTATGGGGTGAAGTACCATGCCGCTTCTTTGTCTGCCTCAAAGCCTTTTGCTATCAACGTTACGCGCAGATTTTCAACGGTAAAATAGTCAAACAAAGAGCGCAGCAGTGCCTCATCGTACTTCGCCATTTTATAGTCGCCATAGATGGTGTCTTCCGCAGCGTAATGCTGCATGTTAATCACCAAATGACTGACCATGTCGAGCGGTCGAGAGGGCTCTTGGAAGCGAAATGCAGACTCAAGTTACCGCTTGTTTTCCTTGTATCGCCACTCTTCAAGCCCTTCTGCTTTGATCAAACGAATATACTGGAAGACGGCTTGAATAATCTCATCGGTAGTGGCGAGCGTCTTTCGTCAAAGTACAACTGACGGTGAAATCACGGTAATTACTGCCAGCAGCGCCACCGCCAGCAGAGAGAGAGGTCACCCAGTTTTTGTTTTTCAGTTTGAGCATCAAACTGCCTTCTCCCTCATAACCAAGCAGATGGGCAAAGTAGGAAAGCGGTTTGGTTGAGTAGTGATGATCCATGCCTGGCAGAGGAAATGTCATAATGAGCTTACGTATCTCTTTTGAGCGGCTCAATGTTCACCAAAATGCCTGTGCTGTTTTCATCACTGATGGGTACGGCTATCGATTTACCCGCTAAATGGTTGTTGGTGATTGGATCCGAATTTTTCTTCTGCCCATGTTTG
>NZ_NPKW01000233.1:0-938 GCF_002265885.1 Vibrio sp. 03_296 | reverse complement strand
AGTGCAATTTCTGGACTATTTAACTTAGAGGATTAACCATGGCTGTTATCGTCAAGTACGTGGTAGAACGCAACGGAGAAGAGAAAATGACTTTTACCTCTAAAGCGGAAGCTGACGCATACGACAAAATGCTGGATATGGCAGATGAGCTTTTCGACTTACTAGGTAAAAGCGATCTTCTTGAAGATGAAGGCAAACAAGAAGACTTGGCGATGTCTCGCTCAGAACAAGAAGAGCTTCTTTACGCGCTAGGCGCAAAACGCCGCCCAACGCCGAAAAAAGAAAAGAAGCTAGCCGCGGTTGCTGATGACGCAGCCGGCGAAGATGAATCAGCAGAAGACGCCGCTTAATCTTCGCAAACAATGTCGAATAAAACCGTCGCCCTGTGCGGCGGTTTTGATTTTGGCGACAAAATACAAAATATACCCAAACAACTTGAAGTTGCGGGTAGGCGGCAAATGAGTGAATCCCATGAGCATAGATAACCTATATGATTGGTGTGAACGAATGCAGCCAACACCGCTGCAGCTTCAAGTAGGAAGGATATAGCCATACGAAGAAATATATCGTTAAAAAGACAAAGGGTATCCATCTACAGACTTTCTCCCTTTGKAGGGTTTAAGTCTTTTTTGTCTCTTTATGATGGCTATAACTTAATTCCAGCGCTTGCCAGTGAATGGCGCGTGACAAAGACTCAACACATGGAGATCAACTATGGCTTTCTTTTCTCTCGCCTTTGGTACAGCAACCAAAAACCGCGACGGCAAAATCATCGAAGCGTTTTTTCCAAACCCTGTTCTTTAACCCAAGCGAGGCGCTAGTCAACGCTCTAGCAGCCCTTGCGGGCTACGAGCAAGGCAACCAAGCTATCGAGATCTCTGCGGCGCAAGTGCAGAACTGGACAGCAGACGTTTGAGCAAATGGTGATTGACAGCAAA
>NZ_NPKW01000232.1:0-451 GCF_002265885.1 Vibrio sp. 03_296 | reverse complement strand
TGTTGCCACAGCGCACGACGATGCTCATTATGACCATCAATTTGAGCCAACTCTGGCGATTGGAGCACTTTGGTTACCATAGGAAGAGGTTGAACAGGACAGCCCGCAAACCAAACCCATTGCAGAGAGTGCGGTTCGAGCGCGCTTAATTGCTCTGGGGTAATGTGCCTTGCTTGAGACAATTCCAGTTGTCAGGCTTTTGATGACACTTTTTCAAAAATAGTGCGTTTGCGAAATGGGGCAACTCGGTGCGATCAACAGTAACTGGCACTCTTCAGGCAGGGAGAAGGTTGGCATTTCATAGCCCATCATCCGTTCTGGATGATGCAATTGCCAAAGCGAAATGCCCATTTCCTGTAAATACAACTTTTCGTTTTCAGTCATCGTTTCGTTACTCAAAGATACCGCGGCATACTAACAAAAAGCCCAGGAAAGTAATAACGAGATTGAG
>NZ_NPKW01000231.1:0-665 GCF_002265885.1 Vibrio sp. 03_296 | reverse complement strand
GTGTTGCCCATGGATGGTACTTCATCCTCGGGGACTAAATTCAAACTTGCCTCTGAACGGTTTAACCTTCACGTAAAACCGATTGTTTGGCAAAGCGGTGGTGCTGTCTCAGGAGAAATTGAAACCAGCAGCTACTGTAATGCAGCGATTACCCAAAACTTCTTTGCCAGTAATGCGCCCAGTGCGGTCGTTGAGATGAGCAGTGCCTTGCACTCCCCTGCGGGAGGAAGTACAAGTGTGTTACTTCAAGGAGACAATGGGTTAAGCAAAGTACACAGCAGTGGCAGCGGTAGTGGTACAAATCAATACTATGATTTTACTCAGCTCTATTGGGATGAAGTGGGCAGCTTGRAAGTCATGGCGGATGCGCAGGCCAATTATCTGGGAATGGACATTAACTTGGGCTACCGCAATATTGGCCGATTTGTGCCTRATAAAGTTGCTGTAGCGAGCAATAGTTGGACGTATGCGACCGGGCATTCGGGATTCGCGTACATGAACCAACCGATTGACCATGCTTTTAGTGTTGAGGCGCAAAATGCCTCAGATCAAGTGACACAGAATTATGGCTTGTTCGATTCAGCGTATGTTTCAACCGTCTCTTATTTCAATGTTGATAACACGCATAATGAAATCGTTGATCGGGTGAAAGATTACTCGACGTW
>NZ_NPKW01000230.1:0-481 GCF_002265885.1 Vibrio sp. 03_296 | reverse complement strand
ATAAAGTACAGCCCTGGAACGGTTTTGCACTCCATGGTTTTTGATGGACAGGTAATCGGTGTCCACACCGCCCAACGTAACTTCCGCAGTGCGGTAGCCTTCGGTGCCGTTGGGCGCAATTTTCCACTGCTGCAGATTGCTCGACAATCGTCTTGTAGCTCTTTGGCATTGAATTGCTTAAGTTGGCTTATCCGTTAACTCTTTACGCTCAATAAGCACTTCAACTAAGCGTTTTGGCAGCACTTTCGCTAGGGTGTTTTCAAAGTCTGATTTGGGTGTTTTCCAAATTGCGTTGCAGCAGCTCCAGCACATCCACCTCAGGCACCAGATTAATGCTCACCGCTTGACCTGCCTTCCAGTAAGACGAAATTTGCAGTACTGAAGGGCCAGATAAACCGCGATGGGTAAACAGCAGCGCTTCTTTAAACAACGTACCGTCTTCTGCGGTGATCTCCGCCGGAATGGCAATTCCCGAGAGCTC
>NZ_NPKW01000023.1:0-1541 GCF_002265885.1 Vibrio sp. 03_296 | reverse complement strand
AAAGGCAAGAGAATGATCAAAGGTGGACGGATGCAAGTAAGGACTGTTTTATACATGGCCATGATGTCAGCGATGCAATGTAACCCTGTATTTAAAGAAACATATCAACGACTTTTGGCTGCTGGAAAACCCAAAAAAGTAGCGCTCATTGCCTGCGTCAGAAAGATGGTAGTTATTCTAAATTCAATGCTTAGAGATGGCTGTATGTGGAATGGCAGATAGCGCCAAAAATTAACTATTGACGCCATAGTCTCTTGTTATGTTTAAGGCTCAAAGGGTTAAGTTTTGCGATACCAAGAGCTTAACTCGAGTTACCTTTAAAAACCAAAACTAGACGCTAAAAAGCTGAATTAACTCATAATTTTGAATGTTCTGACTTTGAGTTTTAACGTGGAAAACCGAAAAGCCGGGATTTAACTTTGAAATCAAAATCACTTCACTCACCTCGCCTACACTCTGCATTTCAATGAGGCAACTCTCTGAACTTTTAGCGCCCACGAATTGGAGTCCAGAAAACAGCGACCACTGAAGTTAACCTGCCGACAAGAGCAAAATTAGAAATACGAAGGAACAAAGAAAAGATGCAACCAACTGATTTTACGTGACTAAACATAACGCCGCGTTAAGGGGTGCAGGCACGCAATACAAAAGCTACCGCACAGTGCCGTAACCACTGAACCCAACGCAAACTGAAAATGCCACGCGTGCCAAATCCCACTTGAACGCCTTGTTATGCTTAAACTTCAATGGGTTACGTTTACTAAAAACAAGATTAACTCAGCTTTGATTCACGAACAAAAGCCAAAAACCTGAAATGACTCATGATTTGAAATCAGACTTTGAACTTTGGTAGCTAAAACGAAAAACCTAATATCAAATTTCTAGAAATTGAGCCAACCACCCTAACCTCGCGCTTACCCGACAATTGAATGAGGCAATTCTCTGAATTTCCAGCGCCAAAGAATAAGTGTCCGAAAAGCAGCGCTCACAAAAGCCAACTTGCCGATAAACACCAAACTGAAAAGCCGAGGGAACAAAGAAAAACCATAAACCAACTGATTTTACGTGACTAAACATAACGCCGCGTTAAGGGGTGAGTGCCGCCTAAACCAAGTTTCCGCAGACCACTTTCACCACCAAAACTCACTGCAAACCAAAAATGCCACGCGGCATGAATCCCTCTTAAACGCCTTGTTATGCTTAAGCTTCAATGAGTTACGTTTTACTCAAAACAAGATTAACTCGACTTTGATTTACAAACAAAACCAAAACGTAGAAAACCGAAATGAATCATAGTTTGATAATCAGACTAGGAATTTTGGCAAATCTGGTTTGAAGTTTGAAAACCTAAAATGGATTTCTGATTGAGCCAACCGCCCTAACCTCGCGATTGCCCGAGAATTGAATGAGGCAATTCTCTGAATTTCTAGCGCCAAAGAATATGCGTCCGAAAAACAGCGCTCACAAAAGCCGGCTTGCCGACAAACACAAAACCAATCAGCCAAGGGAACAAAGAAAAACCATAACCAACTGATTTTACT
>NZ_NPKW01000229.1:0-881 GCF_002265885.1 Vibrio sp. 03_296 | reverse complement strand
GCTCAATCACCGCGATTGAACCCGCTGTCAATATCCAAAGTGGTTTGATTCAAGTCCAAGCCGATATTCCTAACAGTGATGGTAAGCTTCGCAGCGGTATGTTTGCCCGTGCGAACATCATTCTGCCGAAGTTAGAAGACCAAGTCACACTGCCACAAACGGCGATCACATTTACGCTCTACGGTGACAATGTTTTACATTCTAACGGAAGAAGACGGCGTGCAGCGTGTGAACAACACGTGGTGAAAGTGGGTGAACGCACTGGGAATATCGACACACATTCTCGACGGCGTAAAAGTGGGTGATCAGGTGGTGACATCTGGCCAGGTTCGCTTGAGTAACGATGCCAAGGTTCGTGTTGTCGAAAGCGACGCGATTACACCTCCGGCTGAAACCCCTATGCTGTAATTGGAGGCATCATGCGCTTTACTGATGTTTTATAAACGTCCAGTTTTAGCGGTATCCATCAGCTTTTTGATCGCCTTGCTTCGGTTTACAAGCCGGCGTTCAAGATCGCAGGTGCGAGAATACCCTGAAATGACCAATACCGTCGTAACGGTAACCACCAGTTACTACGGCGCCAGTGCTGACTTGATCCAAGGTTTCATTACTCAACCTTTGGAGCAAGCCGTTGCGCAGGCAGATAATATTGACTACATGACCTCGCAATCGGTGCTGGGTAAATCCACCATCACGGTGAACATGAAGCTCAATACGGATCCAAATGCTGCCTTGGCGGATATTTGCMAAACTAACTCGGTTCGCTCACAGTTACCAAAAGAAGCCGAAGACCCAACCGTGACCATGTCGACGGGGTCGACAACGGCGGTGTTGTATATCGGCTTCACCAGTGATGAGCTGTCATCAAGCCAAATCACGGA
>NZ_NPKW01000228.1:0-527 GCF_002265885.1 Vibrio sp. 03_296 | reverse complement strand
TGAAAATTGCTTTTGCTGATGCGGTCAAAGGGCACTTCGCCGAACACCCAGAGGCAAATGATCCAAGAAAGTACATCACCCCGGGTAAAGCGGCGATGAAACGCGTGGTGATGGATAAAATCCGCATGTGTGGCAGCGAAGGTAAACTGTAATTACCGTTTCACTTTACTAATACTTCCCCCTAATTTGGTATTAGTCGGGCACTGGAAACAGTCGCCTTTTTACACTGTAAATTTGTGAGGGGAGAGGGATTTTTGAACAACGTCGAAGCATCAAGGTTCTTGGCATTTCTGAACAAGCGTTGAGTTAAGCGTAATCTGTTTTGGTAGATTAATCCTGCAGATATTTCGCGGCGGCGGAGACAAAAAAACCGCCCATCGAGAGCGGTTCCATCTTTAAACCTAAAACCGACATGTCTTAGAACTTCACTTGGTAATTGAGCGTGTATGTACGGCCACGGCCTTTGTAGTCGTATGCGGCGGACTCATAGTGCGCTGAGTAAATCAGCTGCGCACGTTGACCCAAGC
>NZ_NPKW01000227.1:0-381 GCF_002265885.1 Vibrio sp. 03_296 | reverse complement strand
ACCGCGCTGCAGCATCTTGAAGGTCTGTTCTGACCATGAATGGGTGCTGATGGTGACGTTGGGCGCTTGCTGGAAAATGGATGGTAGAAAGTGCGGCAAGATCAGGGGATAAACACTTTCCACAGCGGCAATACGAAAGCGGTATTCGCTGCTTTCAGGGTGAAACTCTTCCGGCAAGGTAAGATGCTCTAACTGGTTGATCAACAGATCCTAGTTCTGGTTGAGAACAACGCTCGCGCTGTTGGAGTAAGCCCGTGTGAATGTCGAACGAATAAGGGGTCATCAAACTGCTGGCGCAGTTTTGCCAATGCTTTACTCACCGCTGATTGACTTAAACAAAGTCGATGAGCAGTGCGGGTCACATTGAGTTCCTCGAACAGC
>NZ_NPKW01000226.1:0-932 GCF_002265885.1 Vibrio sp. 03_296 | reverse complement strand
CGCGCTCACGGCCAATATCTGCGAGGCGATAATCTAACAACCAACGTTCATTGCCATCACAGCGCACTTGCACGTGACGCAGCGATAAGTAGTTTTCCAAGTTCCAAGGTTGTTGCAGCGCAGGTGATTTTTCGCACTACGCACATCTGATTGTCGCGATAAAWTTCCTGCTCGCAAATATCAAACGGAGGCAACATGGTGAGCTTGGCATCGTTGATGTCGATGTCTTTGCCTGTCATACCCAARWCTACAACTCACCGCTGCAGCATCTTGAAGGTCTGTTCTGACCATGAATGGGTGCTGATGGTGACGTTGGGCGCTTGCTGGAAAATGGATGGTAGAAAGTGCGGCAAGATCAGGGGATAAACACTTTCCACAGCGGCAATACGAAAGCGGTATTCGCTGCTTTCAGGGTGAAACTCTTCCGGCAAGGTAAGATGCTCTAACTGGTTGATCAACAGATCACSTAGTTCTGGTTGAGAACAACGCTCGCGCTGTTGGAGTAAGCCCGTGTGAATGTCGAACGAATAAGGGGTCATCAAACTGCTGGCGCAGTTTTGCCAATGCTTTACTCACCGCTGATTGACTTAAACAAAGTCGATGAGCAGTGCGGGTCACATTGAGTTCCTCGAACAGCACTTTTAAGCAGACGAGAAGATTAAGGTCTAACCGGGAGAGTTTCTCGATGTTCATTCTGAATTTCCCAATAAGAATATCAGCGATGAATATACATCATTTCCATTCATATCACGAGGCGGTTAAATCTCTGATCAAAGTTCTTGTTCAATTGGAGTGTTTGTTGTCAGGTCAGAGCCAATCAGTAAATTACAATGGCGTTGTTAACCTTGCTTGTGTTGTCAGCCCGTTGGCCATAGATATTTATCTTCCCGCGTTGCCACTTATTTCCAATACCTTTTCGGTTGAACACGCAT
>NZ_NPKW01000225.1:0-757 GCF_002265885.1 Vibrio sp. 03_296 | reverse complement strand
GCAGCGACGAAACCGAAGCCGTTGCCAGACGCTACACCGACAAATTCTTTATTAACAAAGAATGGCCGGTTTGGTCCACAACGCCGCCTTGCTCAGCAGTATGTTGAATCCGATTATGTGCTTTGGCTGGATGCCGATGAACGCGTCACGCCTGAGCTGAAATTGAGCATTCAACAAGCGGTACAATCGAATGAAGCGAATACCCTTTTACAGCATGTGTCTGCCTAAGCTGGGTACTTTGGTCGTTATCATCCGTCACTGTGGTTGGTATCCCGATCGTGTGGTGCGTCTCTATCCTACCAAGTTGACTCAATACGACGATGCGCTGGTGCATGAGAAGGTGGAAATCACCAAAGCAATGAAAGTGAAAGAGTTACAAGGGGATGCCATCCACTACACTTACAACGACTTGCACCATTATTTAGTGAAGTCTGCTGGTTATGCCAAAGCATGGGCAGAGCAACGTGAGAAGCGAGGGAAAAGAGCAGTATCTCTCAAGGTGTACTGCATGCCATTGCGTGCTTTGTAAAAATGTACATTGTCAAAGCGGCTTTTGGATGGTAAACAAGGCTTTCTGCTGTCGCTGCTTTCCGCGCACTCCACATTGGTGAAGTACGCGACTTGTGGATCAGGACAAGTACGGAGAAACCCAAGGATTAAGCTGCACCAGCGCCGCATCAATGTCGATGCGGCTCATATCCGCTTCCATTGCTTCACCGCCACCTTTTGGTGGGCAAAACGCCAGATGGCGTCCTTC
>NZ_NPKW01000224.1:0-706 GCF_002265885.1 Vibrio sp. 03_296 | reverse complement strand
ATTGGCAATATTCACCGCCGCCTGACCACGTGCATTACCCGTACTTCCGTAGAGTTGGTGCTGTCATGGAACACATGGAACGTTCTACTTTTTCCATCCAGCTTGCTGCACTTGCTGAGTGGCCCCCCAAAGCTTTTGGATATCCGCCTGAATGCGGCTTGCTTGCGGATCGAGTGCGCCTTTAACCACTGGCATTTCAAAGGTTGAACGAGCAGATAGTTTGGCGAGCTGCTGATCGATATCTGCCGCGAGGCCATGAGCAAATTGCTGTTCAAATTCACCCGGAACCAGCTGCGTTTGGCCTCCCCCCACGTCAAGTARCGTATCATCACTATTGAGCGACAAAGAGATCGCTTCATTGACCACGTTCGGATAGAGGGCAAAACCTCGGTAACTTTTTGAGGAAGCGTTRCGTCACTGGTAGTAAGGTCAGCATAACGATCGCACCAGCTTTTCAACGTTTTCCCTCATTTCCTTGAGCGAGCTCAGTCAGGTGAAAGGCAGTTTTATTACCACGTATCTCACCCAGTTCAAACGTATCGATAGCAAAACTGATGTTTTCGCCCCAAGAGAATTCAAAGCGGCCATCACCGATCATACTTCCTTGCTTATCGACTCCAGTGACACCTCGACCATGGGTACTGAAATACGCAATACCATTGACAGGCAAACCTTGCTCATTGAGCAACTGTGCTTGAGTTAAGAT
>NZ_NPKW01000223.1:0-1064 GCF_002265885.1 Vibrio sp. 03_296 | reverse complement strand
CTCTCTGAGGAGGCTCAGCCAGAAATCTTTTACGCGTTGGGCTTTCATCCCTATTTTCTGACGTCGGATTATCAGACAAAACAAAGTGCGCTCGTGGCTTTGTTGGACGAGCGTGACACGCGCTGCGTAGCCATTGGGGAATGCGGTTTGGATGATGGGGTTGAACAAGACGCTGCATTGCAAGAGCAGGCGTTGAACTACCAGCTCGATTTGGCCAAGCAGTATCAACTGCCGGTTATTTTACACAATCGACGATGTCACAATCGACTTATTCAATTAGTCAAAGCGGCTCGGCTGCCAAAGCAGGCGTTATCATGCGTTTTCTGGTAGCTATGAACAGGGAATGGAGTGGATACGTTTGGGTTTTTATCTTGGGGTCGGCGGAACCATTACCTACCCCAGAGCGAAACAAAACGCGCCAAGCGATCAGTCGACTCCCTTTAGAAAAAACTGCTGCTTGAAACCGATGCGCCAGATATGCCGATATTTGGCTTTCAAGGAAAGCTCAATACACCTGCTCAGATTATTCACCCACTAAATGAGTTGAGTGTGTTGCATAATCAAACAAAGCAAACGATTGCCTCTCAAATCTGGAAAAATAGCAATTCTCTGTTCTCTATCTGTGAATGAAATCTAAAAAACTTGTTTAAAGAGAGTTCCGTTCTGTATGTTATTGTGAGTTTACTCACAAATGGAGGTGAATTAGCGATGAATCTTATGGGAAAGTGTGAAGGTGGCATTACTTTAATTATTGGGGCATGAGTATAATGGCCCCGCTTAATAGCTCCATTTTGTAACACGCCAATAAATAACTTAATAAGGAAGTCATAAACTATGAGCCTGTTTATGAGCCTAGTCGGTATGGCAGTATTGCTAGGAATTGCATTACTACTGTCAGATAACCGTAAAGCTATCAATCTTAGAACTGTGGCTGGCGCTTTTGCTATCCAATTCATCATCGGTGGTTTCGTTCTTTACGTTCCATGGGGTCGTGATCTACTAGCGGGTTTCTCTGCTGGTGTAATCAACGAGTCGACTACGGTAAAGACGGTACTGGTTTCTTG
>NZ_NPKW01000222.1:0-324 GCF_002265885.1 Vibrio sp. 03_296 | reverse complement strand
GCTGTGCAGATAGCCTTGCTCGGATGATCGGTGCGCCCAACCAAGCGACTTGTTTGCCAATCTTCAACCGAGAAGGTCGGAATATAGACGGGGTATAGTCTTCGTTTTGCTTGCGTTTTTCGCTGACGTCATTGGCCAATTGACGGAAGCTTTTGCCGAGCATGCTCTCTTTAAAAGGCCCCTCAATTAAGTTTGTGCCAAAGTTTTCATTTTTGTAGATGGAGTAGGTGACGTTGCCATCGAGATCCACCAACAAAATATCGTCAAAATCGGATCGCTTCAAAAGCTCCAAATAGGCCCAGTGATAGCGCTTATGAAGCAAAC
>NZ_NPKW01000221.1:0-907 GCF_002265885.1 Vibrio sp. 03_296 | reverse complement strand
CTGCAAAATCATAACTACCAGTGATAAATTCACTGGTTAGTCACTGAGCATAAGAATAAAGCACTAAATGAATACCACATACGTCGCACGGCAGCCGATCTTTAATCGGAAGTAAACATACCTTAGGTTATGAACTTTGTTTCGTTGACGGAGAGAGCAACGCCTATCCGGTACCACATCGAATCAACCGTGCGACCTATCGCTTGATTGTGGAAAACTTTCTGTCCGTAGGCACCAATCCGGCCATCGCCTCTTCACGCTGTTTTATCAACTTTCCGTATCAAACCTTGATTCGCCGTTTGCCACTCAGTCTGCCGAAAAACAAAGTGGTGATTGAGGTGCTGGAAACGTGTCAGCCAACGGATGAGCTGCTTGACGCGATTCGTGATTTGTATCGCGAAGGCTATGTTATCGCGCTGGATGACTTCACCTTGACCCCGGAATGGCATCGTTTTTGCCCTATGTGCACATCGTGAAATTGGATGTGATGGATTTGGGGATGGAGAAGGCGTGTGAGTTGGTCAAAGAGCACTTGGCACGGCGCGTGAAATACCATTTCTTGGCAGAAAAAGTGGAAACGGCGGAAGAGTTTGAACTGGCGAAAGAGGCGGGATTTAAATTCTTTCAAGGTTACTTTTTTAGTAAGCCAGAAGTGGTGCAAACGCGTTATGTCAGCCCTGAGCAGACTGTGGCGTTGGAGTTGTTTCGTGAAGTGTGCAAGAGCGAGCCAGATTTTGGCCGCATTGAGCAGATCATTTCGCAAGATGTAGCGTTATCTTACAAGCTGTTGCGTTTCGTCAATACTCAGTCGACCCGTCTTGAAGTCACCATCAGTTCGTTTCGCCAAGCACTGATTTACCTTGGGCAGACAACTGAAAATGTTCGTCTCTCTGGTGGTGGCGTCTTA
>NZ_NPKW01000220.1:0-849 GCF_002265885.1 Vibrio sp. 03_296 | reverse complement strand
GCGCTTCTTTACACGCTCATGCCAAACACACGTTTGAGCACTTCAAACAAACCGCTGACGGCTTTCGACTCAGGGAAGTACGGACGCAGTTCTTCATCCGAAATTTGGAACAGGTGCTGCTTTTGTTTTTCGCTGTAGTAAGCGATATCCCACACATTGAGTTCAGACACGCCAAACTCTTGCTCAGCAAACTGACGCAGCTCTGCCACTTCACGCTCACCTTGTGGTTTGGCTTTGGTGGCGAGATCATTGAGGAAGCCCAGCACTTGCGCTGGGTTTTCCGCCATTTTGGTTCGCCAACGACTTTTCGCTGTAGGTGTTAAAGCCAAGCATGCGAGCAATTTCATGACGCAGTTTCAACTGCTCATTGATGATCTCGGTGTTGTCCCACTTACCGGCGTTTGGACCGCGATCCGACGCGCGAGTCACGTACGCTTCGTACACTTCACGGCGCAGCGCTTGGTTGTCACAGTAAGTCATCACTGGCAGGTAAGACGGCACGTCCAGCGTGATCAAATAACCGTCGAGCTCTTTGGCTTCAGCCGCGGCTTTCGCGGCCGCCAACGCCGATTCCGGCATGCCTGCTAACTCTTTCTCATCGGTGATGTGCTTGGTCCAGCCCATGGTGGCGTCTAGCGTGTTGTTGGAAAACTTAGAGCTTAGCTCTGACATACGCTTGCTGATTTCGCCGTAGCGCTTTTGCTCATCCGCAGGCAGGCCAATGCCCGATAGCTCAAAATCACGCAAAGCATCGGTAATGGTTTTCTGTTGTGCAATGGTCAGCTTGGCAAACGCTTCGCTGGCTTTGATCGCTTTGTACGCTTCAAACAGACCTTTGTGCTGGCCCAT
>NZ_NPKW01000022.1:0-4457 GCF_002265885.1 Vibrio sp. 03_296 | reverse complement strand
TCTGGTTTGAAGTTTGAAAACCTAAAATGGATTTCTGATTGAGCCAACCGCCCTAACCTCGCGATTGCCCGAGAATTGAATGAGGCAATTCTCTGAATTTCTAGCGCCAAAGAATATGCGTCCGAAAAACAGCGCTCACAAAAGCCGGCTTGCCGACAAACACAAAACCAATCAGCCAAGGGAACAAAGAAAAACCATAACCAACTGATTTTACTTGATTAAGCATAACGCCGCGTTAAGGGGCGCAGGCACGCAATACAAAAGTGACCGCATAACACCTTAACCACTAAACCCAACGCAAATTGAAAATGCCACGCGTGCCAAGTCCCTCTTAAACGCTTTGTTATGCCGTTACTTTTTGTTTAAGTGAACTTCTACCGCTTTTGAACCATCGGAAAGTATGAAAAAGTCTGAATCAAAACGTTGAACCACATTAAAGCCTAGTGCCTTAAAAACAGCGACATTACCTGTTTGCTCAACACACCAAACCGAGACTGAGTTAATACGCTTAAACTGTGTAACAACGAAATCGACGAGCTTTCTAGCTACACCTTTTTGGCGAAAACTTGGTGCAACTGCTAGCGAGCTAAGCTGTAATTCTGAACCAACCTGTTTAGCTTCAACTACTCCAACTAAAACCTCATCAACATGGAAACCAAAACAACTCCACTCACTTTTAGCGCTGTTTTTATTGCTAACTGCGAGCTCAGTTGGCCTGTAAACTTGACGAAGTTCGTCGAAGCAACGCTCTGACAGTTCAACCACAGATTTTTCATTTACATCAAGCTGCTTAATCATCAATTTCACCTTAGGCATAACGCCGCGTTAAGGGGTGAGTGCCGCCTAAACCAAGTTCCCGCAGACCACATTCACCACCAAAACTCACCGCATACCAAAAATGCCACGCGGCATGAATCCCTCTTTAACGCTTTGTTAGGTTAATCGTTTTTCTGCTAATTGTCCGCGCTCGCCAATGTCCCCCACAGCAGTCCAACCATGCTTATGATAGAAACTAACTGCTTGTAAATTAGTAGGTATATAGCGCAAGTGAGCGTACGCACATCGCTCGTTTTTGAACTGAGCGAATATAAAGTCTTCTAGCTCACTACCTAAACCTTTGTTGCGATATTCTGGTAACAAATACAGTAAGTTAATGTAGCCGAACTTCACTCCTTGCTCATCCAGCAAGCCATTTCGGAATTCTATTTGACCTATAACCTCATTGTTTTTGAAAACATGATAAAAGCCAGAATTGTCAAATGTGTTTAGCTTTGTAAACCACGCTTTAGTCTCGCCGACATTAAAGTTGGTGTCATCTCCAAAACTTACGAGATGTGCATCACGACGAAATTGAACACACAAATCGAGAGTACCCTCCGTTTCGATATTTACGGGGACAAATTCCATTTATTACTCCCTACGTTGAATAGATTAACCTAACGCCGCGTTAAGGGGTGAATGCCGCCTAAACCAAGCTTCTGCAGACCACTTTCACCACAAAAATCACCGCAAACTAAAAATGCCACGCGGCATGAATCCCACTTAAACGCCTTGTTATGTTTAAGGCTCAAAGGGTTAAGTTTTGCGATACCAAGAGCTTAACTCGAGTTACCTTTGAAAACCAAAACCAGACGCTAAAAAGCTGAATTAACTCATAAATTTGATTCTAATGATTTTGAGTTTTAGCGTGAGAAGCCGAAAACTGGAGTTGAAACTTTGAAACAAAGACGCTTTATTCGACTCACAAATGCACTGAGCTTTAATGAGGCAACTCTCAGAATTTTTCGCGCCCAAGAATTGGAGTCCAGAAAACAGCGCCCAATGAGGTTAACTTGCCGACAAGAGCAAAATTAGAAAGCCGAGAATGAAAAGAAGAGATGCAACCAACTGATTTTACGTGATTAAACATAACGCCGCGTTAAGGGGTGCAGGCACGCACCACAAAAGCTACCGCACAGCGACTTAATCACTGAACCCAACGCAAATCGAAAATGCCACGCGTGCCAAATCCCTCTTAAACGCTTTGTTATGCTTAAGCTTCAATGGGTTAAGTTTGATCAGAACCAAGATTAACTCGACTTTGATTCACAAACAAAAGCCAAAACGTAGAAAACCGAAATGAATCATAGTTTTGATAATCAGGCTCAGAATTTTGGCAAATCCAGTTTGAAGTTTGAAAACCTAGAAATGGATTTCTGATTGAGCCAACCGCCACAACCTCGCGCTTACCCGACAATTGAATGAGGCTATTCTCTGAATTTCTAGCGCCAAAGAATAAGAGTCCGAAAAGCAGCGCTCACAAAAGCCAACTTGCCGACAAACACCAAACTGAAAAGCCAAGGGAACAAAGAAAAACCATAACCAACTGATTTTACTTGATTAAGCATAACGCCGCGTTAAGGGGTGAATGCCGCACAAACCAACTTCCTGCAGACCACTTTCATCACTAAAACTCACCGCATACCAAAAATGCCATGCGGCATGAATCCCTCTTGAACGCCTTGTTATGTGAATTTTTCCAGCAGGCTCAGTAGACACAACCATTAAACTCAATGACTTGATTGCTTAGAGCGTCACCAACATTGTAAGTCTTAACCATGCCTCCACGGTAGACAAACTCGTTCCAATTTTTCTGCTGTATATCGTAGTAATGAATAGGACAAACTAACTCTGAATACCCTGAACTTCGATAGACATCTGGCTCGTAAGCGAAGAGAAATGAATGAGTTACACCAAAAGACACCAAATATTTATCCAGTTCTTTTACGACAAGTTTGGCAAAACCCAAGCCACGCTTATTTGGTGCAACTGCTATACCGCCAACTATGCCAGCTTTGAAGTTGATAAAGCCCTGTGACATTAACCGACTGTAAGCAAAGCCGGTAGCAACAATCTGACTGTCGTCTTCAATGACAACGGCACAAACGAATTCGTGGTTAAAATTGACTGTAGAATCTTGAACAAAAACTGAGTTTAGATGTGCATTAATTGAAGCTTCATGTGCCTCAATTTCACCACTTTTGACTACTGATATTTTCAAGATGAGCTCCATTCACATAACGCCCAATTAAGGTGTGAAGCACGCGACCACGACACCTAATTTAACCGCCGTAAACACTGAACTTAACCCAAACCAAAAGTGCCAAGCGTGCTGAATCACTCTTAAATTGTTTGTTATAAGCAATTATTTGCCCACTTTATCTACAGCTTTTTTTGCAAGATCTAACAGTTCTGATGCTGGTAAGTCTTTCTTAGGGTTAGACTTTTCCAAGGTCGAGCTTGGGTTGAAATCAATTGTGTTAATCGTTGTTTGTGCAAGTTGAACAAGTAACGAGTCTTTCTCATCACTTTCAGCGAGCTTTTCAATTTGGCGCTGGTGCCCTACAAAGGTTTTAGTTACGGCTTCCTTGTGAGCGTATTCTTGCTCAAGGCGCTTGTTCTGCGCCTGTTGCTTGCTGGCGAATAGAGCTAGCCATATCAATGGACCGAAGACCATTAAGCGTTTACCTAAGTCGTACAAATACTGAGAGCCTTGGCTAGAAATTGAAGCTGCATCTAAGCCAAGATAGATCATGAAACCAATAGTTAAGATGAATAAAATAGCCCAACCATTTTTAGGCAGCTTGTATGAATTTTTTTGGTCTTGGAATGCTTTAGCAAGTTCAACATTTGTGGCACCAGTAAGGGCCCCTTCAATTTGAAGTAAAAGTTCTTCCGCTTTAGTTCTATTGGTTTTTAGACTTGACTCATAGTCTTTTGCTAAAGTTCTTAGCTTTGACTCTAACCCATCATTTTGATGACCATATAACAACTCGGAAGATTGGTTGAAGGATTTCATCAACGCATAGCATTCATCGTACACACCCTTGATATCAGTGTGTATAGATTCAATGCTTGGGACTAGACCATCATGAGAATTTGTTATTAGCTCATATTTTTCTTCTGTGTTCTCTAACAGCGCGCTAATTTCTTCTAGTTTTTTGTTTGCTTCTTCTCTGGCGTTTAATACCTCAGATTGAATTGATATACCATCATCATCGTCCTCTAAAAGAAGCACTCTCATTTCTTCAATTTGATCACGCTTCTCTTTAATTTCAGCAATTAGGGCTTCAAATTCGTCTTTGATTTGATTACGTAGACGAGTAAATGAACTTTTTTGACCACTACTTAAATTTTCCATTACTACATACTTTCCTAAAATTGCTTATAACGCTGCGTTAAGGGGTGAATGCCGCATAAACCAAGCTTCCGCAGACCACTTTCACCACCAAAACTCGCTGCAAAACAAAAACGCCACGCGGCATGAATCCCGCTTAAACGCCTTGTTATGTTTAAGGCTCAAAGGGTTAAGTTTGCGATACCAATAGCTTACTCGACTTACCTTTGCAAACCAAAACCAGACGCTAAAAAGCTGAATTAAATCATAATTTTGATTGTGCCGACTTTGAGTTTTAACG
>NZ_NPKW01000219.1:0-762 GCF_002265885.1 Vibrio sp. 03_296 | reverse complement strand
TGAGCTCATCCAGCAGGTGTTCTTATCGTCAAATAACGATAATCGTACCTGCTGCGACGCCCGCTTCTTTGGCTAATTTACTCATCGATAGACCCTGAAAACCGGACTCCGCAATCAACTTCTCTGCCGCAGCCAGGATTTGTTGTTGCTTGTCGTTCTGCTCTTCAGATGACATGGGTTATCCACCAGTGAATGAACGTTCATTCATTATAGCGGAAACAATAGCCATATTGGCAAGTGCTATGTGTGCTATTGAGTAAAAATCTTGTCAATGAGGCAATGGCAATCTCATCACTCGACGACTATTATATGGGCCTCGATTTTTGACCACAGATAAGCGCTATGAAACTGAATCCAAGACAAGACGAAGCCGTGAAATACGTATCAGGTCCCTGCCTCGTGCTTGCGGGGCGGGTTCAGGCAAACACGCGTGATCACCAATAAGATTGCCTATTTGGTGCAACAGTGTGGCTACAAGCGCGTAATATTGCGGCGGTCACCTTCACCAATAAAGCCGCACGTGAGATGAAAGAACGTGTGGGACAGACACTGGGAGGGGAATCAAAAGGCCTGATGGTGTCAACCTTTCACACGCTTGGTTTGAACATCATCAAACGAGAGTATCGTCATTTGGGTTTGAAGTCGGGCTTTTCCTTGTTTGACGATCAAGATCAGCTTGCACTGCTTAAAGAGCTGACTGAAAAACAGCTTGATGGCGATAAAGATCTGCTGCGTCAGTTAATGAGCACTATCTCAAACTGG
>NZ_NPKW01000218.1:0-1109 GCF_002265885.1 Vibrio sp. 03_296 | reverse complement strand
CGCATCGTGACCAGTGGCTGGCTGCAGCTTGCTGAGGTGGAAATTGTCAGCCACCCTGGGGCTGCTTACGAACAGCTTTGGAAAGCGTTAATGCGTCTGCTCACCGCATTTGCTGGGTTTCTTTATCGGCCTGCTCTCTATCTCGTATATTTTWAAACGTTCATTGAAACCTCTTACTGCCATCATTAATAAGATGAACGACATCGCCAACAACAAGTTTGGCGACCCTTTGACTCGTCCTCATACCAAAGATCTGATTGCCGTGGTTGATGGCATCAACCGCATGTCTGCTCAAATCGAAGTCTCTTTTAAAGAGCAAGCGAAAGAAGCGCAACGCCTGCGTGAACAAGCCTATATCGACCCGATCTCGAAACTGGGCAACCGCTCTACTACATTAGCCAATTGGATCAATGGACTAGCGGAAATGACGCCGGGTGGCGTAGCGGTGCTTAACGCGGAATACATCGGTGAAGTGTACGACAACAAAGATTATCAATCGGCTGACCGAATGGTAGCAGAGCTTGCCAAACAGCTCGACAGCACCATCTCAATCCAGGGCGAGCGCTTGCGCGTATTTCCAGCGATGAATTTGGTTTGATTTTCCCACACATGGATGAAAGCGAACTTGAAAATTGTCGCCGACTAGCATTGTGAACTGCGTAAACATGACTCAACACCGATCAACCGCACTGCAGATGCCAAAGTGGCGCTGGGTATTGCCTACATCAAAGAGAGCAAACCGCTCAGAGATGCTCTCTATGGTGGATAACGCCCTATCGAAAGCCAAAGCCACACCAGAGAAGAAATACGGTTTTGTCGGCAGTGACAGCCAAGGCGGCATGATGGGTAAACAGCAGTGGAAAGCGCTGGTTGAAGAGGCGATCCACAATCAATGGGTTCACTTCCGTTTCCAAGCGGCGAACACCATCAATGGCCAAACCTTCCACCGAGAAGTGTTCTCAAGCATCGAAAAAGATGGCCAAGTTTACCGACGCCAACCAATAACCTTTACGCACTCGAACAAGCTTGAAGCGACCCATATCTTTGACCAATACGTCATCACCTCGATGATTGAAAACTGCAAACGGGTTTGGTGGCCGAAGCCAATT
>NZ_NPKW01000217.1:0-1327 GCF_002265885.1 Vibrio sp. 03_296 | reverse complement strand
TATTGATGTTTTTAACATTAGTTGGGGTGTGAACTAATAGCCTGACGGAGTTTTCAAAAATACAGTCGATGCGTTCTTGGTGCATTTTAGATATTTCTCGTTCGGTGGCGCGAATAATCGCCTTGTTACGTGGAATATCCGGATGTTGAATGGTCAGAGAATGCGTAAAACTCTGCGCAAAATGGTTCGGGCTGTGCATTGCGGCGGCGATCATCTGTTTGGTGGCGAGGCGCCCTGAAGAGGGGATGCCGGGGACGCCGCCACAGATAGAAAGGCTCAGCACATTGCAATATCGACAAGCTCCACAGCCACAGCGGTGGCATACGAAAAGCCCATGACATGGGCTCGATTCACACCAAGATGGTCGAGTAACTCTTTGAGCATCAAGGCTTGCTGGCGAATCGATATAGTGGAATCCAGCGGAGTGGTACGACCGGTTCCTGGGACTTCAATGGTGAAAACATTTAAGTGGCGAGCAAACGCAAGGGAAAATTGCTGCACGCTTTCAATGTCTTGCAAAGCGCCAAGCAAGAATACGGCAAATTGGTCACTTTCTTGATGGCGGTAGGCCGCGTAGCGATAGTGATTGCCGTTCAGGACTATTTTATGGATATCCATAGTGTTCTCCTTTATTAAAGAGTACACAATATAAATGATGATAAAAATGAGAAGTTTGGGTTAGGTGCTACAATGAAAAACGAAGAATTGGAACAATATCTTTCTCAGGCTGAACAGCCAGTGAAAGATTTTATGGCTGAAGTGCTGGAAACGCTTGGAAAAAAAATAACGAAAGAAGAAGAACCCTTAATTAAGCTTCAGTATTTTGGTGCCAACATAGAAATTAAATTGACCTCATTTGAAGGCGTTTACGAATTAGAGCGCTCACACTTTAATATGTGAATAGTCAATAAAAAGCCAGCTTTTGCTGCTTTTTTATTGACTATTCAGGCTGGTTATTTCTTTTGTGTTTTGGCACGTAATTTAATATAGAAATTGGCACAGCTTTCTTCGGTGTAAAACCTTCCACTTCTCGGCGCTCAAGCAAGTGTCCTAGACGGCTCTCAATCATGCATAGGTTTTTGAAGTTGTCCTTTGAAACCAATGAAATCGCTTCACCCTTGGCATTAGCACGACCCGTACGGCCAATTCGGTGGACATATTCATCGGCAGGGAAAGGTAAGTCGTAGTTCACCACGCGTGGAAGTGCTTCAATATCGATACCACGAGCAGCCACACCCGTTGACACCAAGTATTTGATTTTTCCTGCTTTAAAATCTTCCAGAAGTTGCTCTCGCACCGCTTGGCTGCGGCCACTGTGAAACGCTTC
>NZ_NPKW01000216.1:0-555 GCF_002265885.1 Vibrio sp. 03_296 | reverse complement strand
TTGCGCTTGAGCATAACCATACGCGCTACTCACGTGCCCCAAGGATAAAMCCAAGTATATAGTCTTTGGTGGTCTTGCGTCGTGGCGAAAGCTGCTTTCTTGTTTGACAAACGCCATCGCGACTTGAATCGGGGTTCCCCACTCCTTTTCCATCGCTAAGGCATCTTTATACCAGCGAGGTTTCTCACGGAAAATGTCGCATACGTTATTTTGCTGCGCCGGCGGGGTAGTCGCACAGCCAGATAACCCCACCAAACCGAACAACAACACACGGCGAGCAATCTTACTCACTCCTCTTTCAGCAGAGGCTCCTGTCATTTGCCGATCCCTATTTTAAGTAGGCAAAATAATCGGCCAAAAAGGTATCGAAATCCACCTCATCGGCTTGTTCAATCTGGCTCTGTTTAATGAGGGAGAGCTCAACTTCTTGCTCCATTTGCTGCAGAGAGAAGTGACGATATTGATGAGCTAAGTTTTGCTCACGGTATGCACGCCCCAACTCACACCCCGTCGCTCCTAAGCTGCCATTTTTCTGAATCAAAGTAAGTAGCTGTG
>NZ_NPKW01000215.1:0-679 GCF_002265885.1 Vibrio sp. 03_296 | reverse complement strand
YCCACTGTTCACGTAACTTCCTTCAACGTATCAATGCCATTGAGCTTTGGGCAGTCATGACATCGAGTAAGATCAAATCAATCTCTGCCGATAAGGCTTGTAAACCCTGCTCACCGTCGTTCGCCTCGGTGACATTAAAGCCTTCATAGCTTAAGACTTCCGTCAGTAAGCTCGTCAGTTCGGGTGTCGTCATCAATCAAACAGGATGTTTTGCCATAGTAGGGCCTTTCTCTCAATCAGTTCTCTTTAGCAGTTCTCTTTAATATTACTGTGAAATGACCGAAGGGAGAGGAGCAAAGTCGCTCTTTACGATACTTTACGCTCTCTATACGTCACTTTACCTTGCAGTTTGTATTCTACACTCAAGCGCTGTGAGAACAGCTCAAATGAACCACCGACATGAGTAAGGAATTGATTATGACTTGCAAAAAAAAATGGTACTCGCTGCTGTTGTCCTTCCACTAACACTAGGTACTGCCAGCGCCTTTGCTTTTGGTGGCGGTAAAGGCCATCACAAAGGGCCTGATGGCGAATGTGGCATGGGAATGGAACGCGGCATGATGCGTCAATTGGACCTGACCGATGCGCAGAAAGAGCAGTTGGATGCGATGCGTGGCAGCAACCGTGCACAAATGAAAGAGATGCATCAAGGCAATTTCGCAGCGAATCAAGCAGAGCG
>NZ_NPKW01000214.1:0-2170 GCF_002265885.1 Vibrio sp. 03_296 | reverse complement strand
AGAAGATGAACAAAGAAGGCGCTATCACAGGTATGTTGGCAGGTATTACCTTTACTGCGGCTTACATTGTTTACTTCAAGTTCATTAACCCAGCAGCGAGCACACCGGATAACTGGTTGTTCGGTATCAGCCCAGAGGGCATTGGTACACTCGGTATGTGTCTGAACTTTGTGGTAGCGATTGTAGTGAACAAATTCACTGCCAGAAGTACCAGCAGACGTAACAAGAAATGGTTGAGTCTATCCGCTACCCGAAAGGAGCTGGCGCAGCGCACGACCATTAATCCACACTTAAGAGCTTTATTGTAGGGATTAAGCTCCGAGGAAACGCAAAGCCGATAGCAACTGCATCGGCTTTTTTTAACTAAAATATGAGATCTATTAATTACACAACAACTCAGATACGTGTCCAAAAACGAACAACTAGCTTTATTCCTCAAAAAAACATTCGCTATATTAAGCTCCATTTATCAGCGGAAGAATAATGAACACCACTCAGTTAATGGCAGCACTACTCTTCATTTCTTTCCCACTAACAAGCCAAGGTAATATGTTGAGTATTTTTGATTTCTTTAAAAAGAATGAGTATGTCTTAAGTCCAGAGATCTCTGGACACCTTACTCAAGACGGACAAGCATTTTCGCATAGAGACGTTTATCTTGAAGGCGGATTCTTAAAACATCGATATAACGATAAGACACAAACCGATCTGAATGGCTATTTTCATTTTGAGCCTATGGTTCATGCTCAGTGGCTGAAGAAATCCCCGTTAAATCAGGCTTATTCTTATATTGGTATTTACATTTTAATTGAAAATGAAAAGACATATCTATGGGAATCCATATTGGGATACGAACAACCATTTAATTTTATTAAAAACAACTTAAATAACCTTAATTGCAACATCAGCACACCTGATTATCTCTACTATTTAAAACCTGTAGTACCTAATGGCGTTGATTTGATGCTACTAAGCAGATGTGAAATTAAGGGATATAAACGTAGAGAAAAAAACAAGAAGAATAAATTATTAATCTAGTGATAATTCCTTATTTTTAACCATCTCATGTCAGGTCTATGCTATGGATATAGTTAAACAAGACATATATGACTTAACACCAAAAATTCACGGGAGAATTTTTAATCATGGTATCCCTGTTATAAACATTGAAGTTACTTTAGAAATCAGTGCTCTGAATGACACAAAAGAACTAAAAACACACACTAACCAAAATGGTGAGTTCATTTTGAAGCTGTCAGTATTTCAACAATAAAGACATCAAGTATGTTTGACCAAAAATGGTCAGCACATCATTAACCATAAACGTGGCCTGAATATACATATTTATGGCGTTCATATTTACCTGGATATAACATACTTACTTTTATGTCAGAAAATTTATCCAATCTCATTTGCGACATTAATTCAAAAGAGAAATATTTTATATTTGACGGTATGAAAAAAAATCATGACGGATATGAAGTCCATACTATCTGCGACCTTCATGGGGCTTTAGAGTCAGGATATATAGAGGATTAGGCAGGTGAGCATTATTGGCGTATAAACACAACTTTTTTTCTTAGCCAAAGACATTCAAAAAGAGCTGCCATTTTAATACCAAACATGGCTAGCTCTTTTTACAGAAGGCGCCTTACGCCACTCGATTCAACACCGCTCTCAGCTTGAGCGGTTTAACGGTTGGCATAAGCTAAAGCCATTGGCTTTGATGCCTTGCATCATATCATCGGTGCGGTCGGCGCTGATGATCACCCCTTCAAAACGGCTGCCCAATCTAAGCTTACATTGCTGGAGCACTTCTAAACCTGTGCGACCTTCATCAAGACGATAGTCGGAGAAAATCACATCCGGATGCCAGCCACCGTCCAGTGCTTTCAAACTTTGCACAATGTCAGTAGCGGTTTYYACTTCACRMCCCCAACGCGCCAAAAGATTCTCCATACCAACCAAAATATCGGGGCTCATTATCGACACACAGAATACGTAAGTGACTTAACTCAGATTGCGCTTGGGGCAGGCTCCGCCATTGGCAACGCTTGCACTTGCTGGGGCACGATCCAAAGTTATAGAGAACACACTGCCGCGGCCATGCCATGAACGCATCGAAAATCTCATGCCCCAACACTTGCGCGATGCCTTTGGAAATAGCCAG
>NZ_NPKW01000213.1:0-992 GCF_002265885.1 Vibrio sp. 03_296 | reverse complement strand
CGAAGGGTTAACTAGTATAAAMGAAGGTCCATACAAACGGATGGCTCTTTTAGGGTTCTTCTGGGGGATAAAAGAGCTGATAGCGTTCCCCTGTCCAATATAAGTATGTATCGATTCCAGCTTCTGTTGGTATTACCACGAGCATCTGGTTGGGGTCAGAAACCAAATCATACCCTAAGCTTTTCGATAACGCCTGTTGAGAAATAAATGACATGCCATATTTTGCGCCATGAAAATCGCCCACACATGGCAGGATCAAATGAGCCTGGGAAAGATGATGCACTTCTCTTGACTGGCCATGTAAAATCAGCAACTTAGTTTCTTTTGGGTCAGAGTTAACATGAGCTTTGCATGTACTCATCTAGATTGAGCAATGACATACGTCTGATCACTGTTCTCAACCGTGATTTGGTTTGCTGCTAAAATAAAATCCTCGATCGAATCATTATTTGCATCAATTTTAGTTACGTCTAATATCCCACCCAAGTTGTATTCATTTCTCTGAAAGTTATCTTTAGAAAAAGATGCTTGGCTAAAACACAACGCAAACCACACAGAAAAATACTAACTTCATTAGCATKGTAACCTTTTTGAGCCATATTCAAATATCCGTTGGGTTTATGAGATCTTTCCTTACTTTGGTAAGGGCTTTCTGATAAGGAGCTCTTAAAATACCGGTAGCACTTCCATCATAGATCTCTAAATGCAGCATTTCACCTGTCCACCCGCTTTTTAAAACCACTTTCCCAACATAGGCAATATGTTGTCCTTGTTGAATCTTGGCTCCAATAGATACTCCATCAGCCAATCGACCAGATATCTCACCATAACGCACTACAGCCTTTCCGTGCTTAACTTCCAACGCATAGGTGCCACCATAAAAACTCATAAAAACTCATAAAAACTCATAGAACTTCATAATCTCACCATCCGCCATTGCAAAGACTCGACTACCCTCTTAGCGTACAAGTCACAGCCAGCATGCTTCCTAG
>NZ_NPKW01000212.1:0-317 GCF_002265885.1 Vibrio sp. 03_296 | reverse complement strand
CCTTTTATCCACGCTCTGCAAACGACCCCACCGAAAATGAGTGATGTTCGCTATGCTGTTGTGGCAATTGGAGACTCCAGTTACGACACGTTTTGTGCCGCGGGTTTGCACGCTCACGCGTTACTGACTGACATTGGCGCCACTGCGATCACTCAATGCCTGACCATTGATGTGCTCAGCCATACCGTACCAGAAGACGCTGCCGAAGTTTGGCTAAAGCAACATATCGAGCAGTTTTGATGTCTATTGCGGGGAAGCACTCCCTCGGCTTTTCCCCTCTGTGAATAACCTTTCTACAAATCCCATCGCCAATTCGC
>NZ_NPKW01000211.1:0-800 GCF_002265885.1 Vibrio sp. 03_296 | reverse complement strand
TGAGCCGTACGGCTGTTGACCAGACAAAAATGATTAAACATGGTAGAAAAAGCCGCTTTGGCTGTCCATTGGTCAAACTGATGTTCTTTTCACTGATATTCCAACCATAGGTTTCCTTGAGTAAACGTGCCAGTGCTTTAACAAAGACATCTTTACCTTGAGGACCATCGTAGTTTGCCAGTGCAGCAAGCAGTTTGCCGTTAGAGAGCATGTTTTCGCTGGCTTGGTGAAAGTATTCGAGCATGGCTGGGATAGCGGCTGGGTTGCCTCCTCCGAGCATGATGGCACCCGGTGTGCGCAGGCCATCATTCAGATCGTCCATTAATTGGGTTATTCCAGAATACTGATTAAACTTTTCGCCAAATTTTGAAAACTGCATTTGTTGTTATACCTAATTCATTGTGATTGCTTTCGTGTGCCTAAATGGCCAGTACGTTGCTGGCTGATAGAGTAATAGTTGAACATACCTGAATGTAACAGAGAGTAAAAGCGTGAAATTGCTACGTAAGCTGAAACTTTTTCCCGCGAAATAGCTCTCGGTAAAGAATYGAAAAATTCAGCAAATGTAAGAGCGGAATGATCCATATAACATTTTGATAAATTAGAACGCCATTATGGCTTTGTTGTTATGTGCGTGGTGAATGTATTATGCGTGCGCATTACATAACTAAATGGAATTACAATGAAAATGAGAAAGTGCTTATTATTGTACTATGTTGGCAGGCTTAGCCGCGTGTAACACAATGAACTATCAAGCCAGTGCACCAACAGCAGCCCAGAGCTGGTGGCAGTATTACAAG
>NZ_NPKW01000210.1:0-590 GCF_002265885.1 Vibrio sp. 03_296 | reverse complement strand
ATGGCTTACAACATGTTTAGTTAGCGGTAAGCCAATATCCGTTAAGAGTGATCCGCGGCAGCGMATTTCCTTTTACCCATTGATCTGCTGAATAACCAGTCCTGCAATAATGAGCATCAAGCCAATGAGGGTTGTAGGGTGAATTTCCTCACCAATTATGGAGGAAAGTAGCATGAGAGAGATAAAAGGTGAGGCGAAAATGAGGTTGCTGATCCTTGCCGTGTTATTGGTGAGTTTCAGTGCAGATAGCCATAGGACAAAAGTCACTCCCATTTCAAACAGGCCAACATAAGTGACAGCAAGCCAGCCATGCATCGAAATCTGCCCCCATGACTGGCCTTCGATGACTGTTAAAGCAATGGCAAAAGGAATAGCGACTAAGAAACCAAGCAAGACACCAACAATAGGATCGGCTTGGTTTTTAGTATTAAGGATCCAGTACCCAGCCCAAAGTAAAGTCGACGTGAGTGCTAGCGCTACGCCACAGGGCTTTCAAATGATAGCCCTAATAAATCGCCCTTTGTGGCAATGACAATCACGCCAACGTAGCTGAATACACAGGCAACCCAATCTTGCTTACGAATTTTCTG
>NZ_NPKW01000021.1:0-1328 GCF_002265885.1 Vibrio sp. 03_296 | reverse complement strand
TAAGGGGCTAATCCAATTTTCGCTCGCCGCTACTTTCGGAATCTCGGTTGATTTCTTTTCCTCGGGGTACTTAGATGTTTCAGTTCTCCCGGTTCGCTTCATTGAGCTATGTATTCACTCAATGATACTGGCTTATGCCAGTGGGTTTCCCCATTCGGAAATCGTAGACTCAAGTGGCTGTTACTGCCTCATCTACGCTTATCGCAAGTTACTACGTCCTTCATCGCCTCTGACTGCCAAGGCATCCACCGTGTACGCTTAGTCACTTAACCATACAACCCCAAAGGGTCTTCTAGTCAAACAACCAAAGTTGCTATCTCATTATTTGAATGAGCGAGATAGCGTTGATTTTGCCGGACTCAATTTCGAATAGTCACTAAAAGTGACATTCTCAAGAACACTTGAATGTGTTTGTTGGTGTTTGTCTTAAAGACAAACATTGAGAACTTTACAAACAACAATAAATTGTTGTTTTGTCAGCTTTCCAAATTGTTAAAGAGCAGATTTTCTAATGAAAACCATTATTAAAGATTCTAAATGAAAACCTTTAGTAATGGTGGAGCTAGACGGGATCGAACCGTCGACCTCTTGCATGCCATGCAAGCGCTCTCCCAGCTGAGCTATAGCCCCACATCTATCTCTATAACGTTATAAACCATCAATCTGTGTGAACACTCATCGCAATAATCATCGTATAAGGAGGTGATCCAGCGCCAGGTTCCCCTAGCGCTACCTTGTTACGACTTCACCCCAGTCATGAACCACAAAGTGGTGAGCGTCCTCCCGAAGGTTAAACTACCCACTTCTTTTGCAGCCCACTCCCATGGTGTGACGGGCGGTGTGTACAAGGCCCGGGAACGTATTCACCGTGGCATTCTGATCCACGATTACTAGCGATTCCGACTTCATGGAGTCGAGTTGCAGACTCCAATCCGGACTACGACGCACTTTTTGGGATTCGCTCACTTTCGCAAGTTGGCMGCCCTCTGTATGCGCCATTGTAGCACGTGTGTAGCCCTACTCGTAAGGGCCATGATGACTTGACGTCGTCCCCACCTTCCTCCGGTTTATCACCGGCAGTCTCCCTGGAGTTCCCGACATTACTCGCTGGCAAACAAGGATAAGGGTTGCGCTCGTTGCGGGACTTAACCCAACATTTCACAACACGAGCTGACGACAGCCATGCAGCACCTGTCTCAGAGTTCCCGAAGGCACTCCAGCGTCTCCGCTAGATTCTCTGGATGTCAAGAGTAGGTAAGGTTCTTCGCGTTGCATCGAATTAAACCACATGCTCCACCGCTTGTGCGGGCCCCCGTCAATTCATTTGA
>NZ_NPKW01000209.1:0-343 GCF_002265885.1 Vibrio sp. 03_296 | reverse complement strand
ATTGAACACCTGTGCTTTTCTCCATCGCGGTCACTGACAGCAGGCCATCTGCATCCACTTGGTAGGTAACGCGAATATGAGCAGCACCCGCAGCCATTGGCGGAATTGCCTTGAAGTGAAAGCGAGCGAGCGAACGACAGTCATCCACCATCTCACGTTCACCTTGAACAATATGAACGCTCATTGCGGTTTGGCCATCTTTAAACGTGGTGAACTCTTGAGCGCGTGCTACCGGAATGGTGGTATTGCGAGGAATGATTTTCTCAACCAAACCACCCATGGTTTCAATCCCCAACGAAAGAGGGATCACATCCAGCAATAGCATTTCAGAATCAGGCTTGTT
>NZ_NPKW01000208.1:0-536 GCF_002265885.1 Vibrio sp. 03_296 | reverse complement strand
GAAATTCATACAAATTGCAAAAACAATTTGTCAATGCTCAAATATWAGTCTTTTCACGCAGAAAAAAATGCGTAAAAATGCGCGCCCTTGCTGGTATGAAGCTGTGACGACGTTTTGAAGATCGGAAATTATCAACTTAAGAACAAACTAATCGTAGCGCCGATGGCCGGAGTAACGGATAGACCGTTTCGAGAGTTGTGCCTTCGTTATGGTGCGGGAATGGCCGTCAGTGAAATGATGTCCTCTAATCCGCAACTATGGAAAACGTCGAAGTCAAAGCAACGCATGGTGCATGAAGGCGAATCGGGCATTCGCTCTGTACAAATCGCGGGCAGCGATCCACAGCTGATGGCAGATGCCGCGCAATTCAGTGTTGAAAATGGTGCGCAAATCATCGATATCAACATGGGTTGCCCAGCAAAAAAGTGAATAAAARRCTGGCGGGTTCCGCACTGCTCAAATACCCGGACATTATCGAACAGATTTTGAAAGCGGTGGTTGACGCAGTGGACGTTCCTGTAACGTTGAAAACCCGC
>NZ_NPKW01000207.1:0-429 GCF_002265885.1 Vibrio sp. 03_296 | reverse complement strand
GTCATAAGTCGATTCCATCGTCTTAAGGTCAGGGAGATACATGTCTGTTGCGACAAAGCCGAGCATCGAGAGGGCTGCAATGATACACAAGCTGTAATTTTGAAATGTTCATAGTTATTCCATTCAATTTTTTTCACTACAAATGTTTTGTGATCAGTTGGCGCCAACCCTGATTTATATGCCCTGCTATTCTATTTTTCGCATTTGATAAAATAAAACGCTAAAATTCGTGGTTATCAATCAAAATTTTTGAAAGGTAGGCTGTGTTTTCAAAACCGTCGTCTAGAAATGTTGGATACCGTCGACTCGTTTAGGCAGTTTTACTGCCGCCTGCTGAGGTTGCTGCACAAAGTGCCTTCGGCCATCAGCTATGGTGTGCGTCAAGTGGAACAAGAACTTGGCGTGTTGCTGTTTCGTCGTTTACCGAGA
>NZ_NPKW01000206.1:0-834 GCF_002265885.1 Vibrio sp. 03_296 | reverse complement strand
ACTTAGTGTCAGAGCTCTGTGTTGTGTTGTTAGGCAGATGGTTTCCATATGGTACGTTAACCGTAAACGTGGTCGGTTCCTTTATTATGGGGCTTTTGATTGCCGCGTTTGAAAGTGAGTTGCTGGCAACTGAGCCATGGCGACAAATAATCGGTTTGGGCTTTTTGGGGGCACTAACAACCTTCTCAACATTTTCGATGGATAACGTATTGCTTGATGCGAGWCAAGGCGCATTTTTCAAAATGGGCTTAAACGTTGTGTTAAACGTGACTTTGAGTATTACTGCTGCTTGGGTAGGTTTCCAATTACTCAAATCGTGAAGCTATGAGCGAAATTGAGTTAAATTTTAAACAGGTCGGCTTGGTTTAACCAAGCCGATTTCATATAATCGCTTCACTTGTCGGAGTGCCTTAGGGCTGAGACCGTTTATTCGGGATCCGTTGAACCTGATCAGGTTAGAACCTGCGAAGGGAACAAGAGAAGATACTTGTACCAGTGCAAACTGGTGTCTTATCAAAGCTTGAATCCACAAATTGAATCTCTAAATTGTGTGTTCAACGCCTCTTGTCACAACTTTCCGCCAAGCATTTTTATCCAAAACCTTTTTATCCAGCATAACAAGAAAGGAAAAATGCTAGATGTCGAATCGCAAACAAGCGAGACTGGAAAGCTAAACAATTCATCGATACACTCTCTGTGCAGCCGTATCCCAACTCCACCAAAGTGTATCGTCGAGGGCTCTCGACTCAGAGCATTAGAGTGCCAATGCGCGAAATCTCCTTGGCTGACAGCCTAGTTGGCGGGACCAAAGAGGCGCCAATCTTTCAGCCAAAT
>NZ_NPKW01000205.1:0-723 GCF_002265885.1 Vibrio sp. 03_296 | reverse complement strand
TCAGCAGAAGGAACGATCTCATAATAATCATTATTATGAGGATTTTTTTATTGTACTCTCAAGTTAAGCACAAAATTCCTCCCATGTTGGGAAAAAATTTTCCGTCGAAGATCTAGGTTAGCGAGTTTTCTAAAGCCATTTTGCTGAGAAGATCAAAATGCTGAGATTTAAGAACCTGAAAATGAGAACGCGATCTTAAAATGTGCGCATATGCATAACCCTCGCGATAAAAAAAACGTAACTTTTTGTTGACGAACCGCTCGAAACTACGGTAAACGTAGATACAAGCAAACACACAAAAGCAATAGATAACGTTTTATGATTCTTAACAGCCAACTAGTAATGACCACCACCATTATTATTACCGACATCACACATGTTGGGGCAGGCTGCTGAGCGAAAGAACAAATTTCAAAAAAAGGCCTGTATCCAACAAGATACAGGCCTTTTTTTATACAGATTAAAAATAATCCGGGAGGAAGGGATGCGAGTATTAAAATTTGGTGGCTCATCGTTAGCCGATGCAGACCGCTTTTTAAGAGCGGCGGACATTGTTGCTAACAATGCCAAGCAGGAAGAAGTTTCTGTAGTGTTGTCGGCGCCAGGGAAAACAACCAATAAATTGGTCGCGGTCATTGAATCTGCACTGAAAAATGGTGAAGCAGAACGACAAGTCGACGAGCTAGACAGTGCGTTCAAACAACTGCTGAGTGATATCAAACA
>NZ_NPKW01000204.1:0-1375 GCF_002265885.1 Vibrio sp. 03_296 | reverse complement strand
TAGGCGAAACACTGATGATTGGTGACGAAGTGACAGTAACGGTACTGGGTGTTAAAGGCAACCAGGTTCGTATTGGTGTGAACGCTCCTAAAGACGTTTCTGTACACCGTGAAGAGATCTACATGCGCATTCAGGCTGAGAAAGGCAACGTTACCCCAGGTAACTACTAAGCTTAATCTCTGAATGATAGAGGCTGGGCCCATAAAGGTCAGTCCTTTTTTATATCTGCATTTTCTTAAATGCTTTGTTCCGGGGATGAGAAAACAAGGTGGTGAAACACCTTCCAACTTGGCAATTTAAAATGGGGTAGCTTTGTGTTTAGCACAGAAAGTTTAGTTAGTAGATTGCTCAGATAATTTTGCTCATTTGGTCGTGCATTTCATCGCACGGCAATAAGGTCWWTTTCTTGCTTAAAGGTTGTTTTTACAGCAACAAAGTTCATTAATTACACGTATTGATTAAATAGGCAACGCTTGAGTCGGTATTGCGCTATTTTTCAAAGAAAATGTTTGACTTATTTTGGTAAATCGTAATATGTGCCTCCGCAAGACGGTGAGGTGGCCGAGAGGCTGAAGGCGCTCCCCTGCTAAGGGAGTATACGGTTTATCCCGTATTCGAGGGTTACGAACTCCCATCCTTCACCGCCATTCTTGCACAATCGTTTTACGATGAATTGCGCGCTCGTAGCTCAGCTGGATAGAGTACCTGGCTACGAACCAGGCGGTCAGAGGTTCGAATCCTCTCGAGCGCGCCATATCGTAAAACGGAACAAAAGACGGTGAGGTGGCCGAGAGGCTGAAGGCGCTCCCCTGCTAAGGGAGTATACGGTTTATCCCGTATCGAGGGTTCGAATCCCTCCTTCACCGCCATTTATTGACAAGTGAGTCAATTTTTTTGTTCCAAAAGAAATTATTTGTGATAGACTTCACAACTCTCTTGGTAGGGAATATTGCGCGCTCGTAGCTCAGCTGGATAGAGTACCTGGCTACGAACCAGGCGGTCAGAGGTTCGAATCCTCTCGAGCGCGCCATCTCTTCTACTGGAAATTTCTTTTACAGAATAAAGGGGCTAAGCTCCTGATATTGGAATAGCGAAAGCGGTTTTGATATCAAACACCTGCGCGTCCGTAGCTCAGCTGGATAGAGTACCTGGCTACGAACCAGGCGGTCAGAGGTTCGAATCCTCTCGGACGCGCCACTTTCTCTTCTGGAAGTGACAAGGTGAACAACACGAATATTCGCGCGCTCGTCGTAGCTCACGCTGATGAGAGTACCTGGCTACGAACCAGGCGGTCAGAGGTTCGAATCCTCTCGAGCGCGCCATTATTTAAAACCCTGCATGAAAATGCAGGGTTTTTTCTTATGCCTACGTTTTG
>NZ_NPKW01000203.1:0-899 GCF_002265885.1 Vibrio sp. 03_296 | reverse complement strand
TCACTGTCTGGCATGCAGGTAAGAATCGAAGCGGCCACATCACCATCTGGCACTGCGAAAACACGAACACCCATGCGTTGCATCTCCGCGATCACCTCACTCATCGATCGAGGTTTAGCAAGGGTAATCACCACCAAGGTATCAAGCTTTTTTCCAAGCGCTTGTGCGATGTTCTCGAGGTTTTCTTTTAGTGGCTTGTTAAGATCGATCACCCCTTTTGCTCCAGGGCCGACCACCAGTTTTTCCATGTACATATCTGGTGCTTTTAAAAAGCTCCCTTTTTCACCAGCAGCCAATACCGCAAGAGCGTTTGATTGGCCCATCGCGGTCATGCGGCGTCCCTTCGATTTGGACTCGACCGCGATATCCACTTCATCCCCACCTAGGCCAACACTTTCGCCAATGTAAAGCATCGGGGCATCATCGATTTCACCTTCACCAATAACAATTTCACCACTGATGTCAGTTTTATTCAGCAGGGTGCGCATGRCTTCTACAGCAGCGCCATCCGCCGCGTTCTTGTCACCACGGCCTAGCCATTTATAACCCGCTAGAGCTGCGCCTTCTGTGACGCGGAAAGGCCRTCGCTAATCGCGTTTCATGTTGTCTCCAAAAAGTGTTAAATCGAAGGAAGAGTAAAATTGGCGCGATTCTRGCACAAAATGTAGGGRAACGTTAGCTAAATTCAGTTTGAAGGCGAAAATCGAGGTGCGAGGTGCGAGGTGCGAGGTGCGAGGTGCGAGAGGCCCAAGGCATAAGCGCTCTTAGGGCCTCGTATTTGGTGTCTAGGGTTTTCCCTAGAAGCGGAGAATTACTCGACGTCTTCCATCTTGCCAAGAAGCGCGCGAATGCGTTCTTGCCATTGAGCATGCTCTTGTTGAGTTTGCTGTGCTTTTTGC
>NZ_NPKW01000202.1:0-678 GCF_002265885.1 Vibrio sp. 03_296 | reverse complement strand
TAAGGCCCCATTTTGGGCCTTATTGGTTTTCGCTCGATCTAATAAAAGCCTTTGGGGCAAAGGTATCACTTCTGCGCTGGGTGCTTGTAATTCTGAGCCATCACTGTCCAGGGCTTCACGAAATTTGACCATCTGTTTGGTTAACTCATTCATCAAAACCACGTTAGTGTGGACGGGATTTTTGCAACGGCTAATCACTAAATCGATATGGCTTTGCTGTGCAAGCAACCTCTCTCTCATGGCCTCAGAGGCTGATTGAATCATCTCCTGACACATATCTTGCTTGAACTGATTAAACGCATCTGGATTCTCTGCGGCGAGCGCCATCATCTCATCAAACGATGGTAACTGTTGCTCCGTTTGAAGACTGCCCATAACGACTCTCCCTGTGTTCTGCTGTTGATAACATAAACAGTATCTATACACAAAGCATATGTCAGATTCGGTAAATGGAAAGGGAGGAAATTGCTTGTCCAAAAAATGATACAGTGAGCTCGACTGTGAGATGATCAGAGTTGGATGGTCGATGAAGAGAAAAGGGTCTTTATTCCAGGAGATTATCAAGCCTTTCTTTACTAACCTATGGCGCATAATACTCTGCACAGGGTAAGAGGGAACATRAGACCATAGATAGGAATCATTCAATACCATAAAAACGAGATGGGGCGGTTACCGCAA
>NZ_NPKW01000201.1:0-478 GCF_002265885.1 Vibrio sp. 03_296 | reverse complement strand
CAGGTAAAGCACTGAAAGAATCACGTAAACTAATTCGCTCTTGCACCGGAGATTTTCTTCCGGCTGCCTTTTTTAATTGCCTGACATCAATGAAAAAACGACTTCTCCTCCCTGACTGCCCTCCTATCCTTGCTGGTTGTTCTTCAGCACCAAGACCAAATCTTGAACAATTCACTCATTTCTCTGGTGGCCAGACGATGGGCGATGCGACGAGTTTCTATTGGGTGACGGACAAATTGACAGGGCCGCATAAAGCGTCGGACTACGTTTTTTCTGGAGATTACGGTTGGTACCAAAGCGAATATCGCTGGGATGAAGGCGCATTACGAGAGTTGATTCGAGAAGGTGAGCAGCTTGATAGCAAGTTAGGCTTAGTACCTTATCGAATCCACGTTCGATTTAATGTTGAAGGGGGTGCGGTTTATCAACAGTATCGCCTTAACGGGAAGGTTCTTCCTATCCAACAAGAGCAGTTGCA
>NZ_NPKW01000200.1:0-940 GCF_002265885.1 Vibrio sp. 03_296 | reverse complement strand
TTCCGGTGTCGTGGTGGTGAATCGTCTTCTGGTAAAACGTTAAGTGAGGACGAATCGTTTTACTATATCCATGCTCAGGGGGGAGAGGATTGGCCCAAGCTTGGTGGAATGGTCTGTTCAACAAGGGATTGGTGGTTTAGAGAACCGTTGCCTTGATTCCTGGTTGTGCAGGCTCGGCACCGATTCAGAATATTGGTGCTTGATGGGGTTGAATTTAAAGATGTGTGCCAGTACGTGGTATATTTGATGCTGGACGATTTTCTCAACGTCGCCTCAGTGCTGAAGAGTGTCAATTTGGCTATCGTGACTCAGTATTTAAGCACGCCCTTTATAATCAATGCGTAGTGATTGCGGTGGGGTTAAAATTGCCTAAAACGTGGCAAGCGAATAACAGTTACGGCCCGTTGCAGGACATTGCAGAGCATGAACTTTCACCAATCAGTATCTTTCACAAAGTGTGTGAAGTTCGTAGAGAGAAATTGCCAGATCCAAAGCAGGTCGGCAACGCTGGCAGTCTTTTTAAAACCCCATTATCGATAAAGCCCATTGGCAGCAGCTAAAAGCTCAGTTTCCTCACATCGTTGCGTATCCTGCTGGTGAACAGATGAAAGTAGCTGCTGGATGGTTGATTGACCAGTGCGATTTTAAAGGTGTGCAAGTTGGTGGTGCTCAAGTTCACCCGAAGCAAGCGTTAGTGTTGACTAATGCGCAGTCATGTACCGCRCAAGATATCATCCAGTTGGCCAGCCTTATTTGCGATGCGGTTTGGGATAAATATCAGATTGCACTTGAACATGAAGTTCGCTTTATCGGTGCTGTCGGTGAGACCTGTTTAAGTGAGCTAAGAGTAGAGTCATGAGAAAGAGCACGTGTTAACTGCATTTATTAAAACGCTTAGCCGATGGACAGTTTCATTCTGGAGAGACGTTGGGTCATGAAC
>NZ_NPKW01000020.1:0-13203 GCF_002265885.1 Vibrio sp. 03_296 | reverse complement strand
AAAGCGACGAACGTTGACCTCGCCATTCTCCTTACGGCTCCATGGGCAACCCCATTGCTCCATTTGGATCATTTCGCGTGTCGCGTTTTCAACAAAGTATTCAACAACATCCTGTTCACAAAGCCAGTCACCACCACCAACGGTATCGTTGAAGTGATTGTCTAGGCTATCCTCATCCTTGATAACTGCTGCTGAGCCACCCTCTGCTGCGACCGTATGAGAACGCATTGGGTAAACCTTAGAAATTAAGGCTACTTCCAGATCCGGGTTTGCTTCAGCCGCTGCAATAGCAGTACGAAGACCAGCGCCGCCTGCGCCGATGACTGCGATATCTGTGATGATAGTTTGCACAGTTATCCTCCAGTGTGTGAGTGCGGAAATCCGCTTGTTATTGTGAGATAGGGGCGTAGACAAACGCATACTCCCCAAAAGTAGTAGTGACAGTGTAGAAGAGCTTTGTGATAGAAAAATTGATGTATTTAGGTTTTTGCTTCGGAAATGCAAATATGAGCATAGAATTTATAGGTTATGTGATAACTGTCACGGCAGCTTGTGTTGAGGATTCAACTGCTTGAGCTGCAAGGTGTTAATTGGATGTTGCCGATGATTTTTATCATCAATAATCGCAACCAATTTGTTGCTGTTTTTAGCTTGTACAACGTTGTTTTTGTGCTCAATAGCGATTGAGAAGTTGCTTGCAAAGGCTGAAGAAGGTGGTAAGTTCCACCGCAGAGTTATTGAGTTGAGAGTCAAAAATGCAAGCCGATTGGAAACCGACCGCATCAATTGAACAGCTGCGTCAACGCGCCGTTTTGATTGCCAATATCCGTCAATTTTTTGCCCAGAGAGGGGTGTTGGAAGTGGATACGCCAGCGATGAGCCACGCCACGGTTACCGATATCCATCTGCATACGTTCCAAACCGAGTTTGTGGGGCCTGGTTATGCTCAGGGGCGTCACCTTCATTTGATGACCAGTCCAGAATTTCATATGAAGCGTTTATTGGCGGCGGGAAGTGGCTGTATCTACCAAATGGCCAAGGCATTTCGTAATGAAGAGAATGGCCGTCACCACAATCCAGAGTTCACTATGCTGGAGTGGTATCGCGTTGGCTTTGATCACCACCAACTGATGGATGAAATGGATGATTTACTGCAACTGACACTCAAGTGTGGGGCTGCTGAACGCATGACGTATCAGCAAGCGTTTCTCTCTGTGCTGGGTGTTTGTCCGCTAGAAGGCTCCATGGCGGAGCTGAAAATCGTCGCAGCAAGGTTAGGTTTGAGTGATATCGCAGAGCCAGAAGAGGATCGTGATACCTTGCTACAACTGCTCTTTAGCATCGGTGTGGAAGCTAAGATTGGTCAGCAGGTGCCGGCATTTGTTTACGATTTTCCTGCCTCTCAAGCGGCATTGGCGAAGATTAACCCGAATGATCCTCGTGTTGCAGATCGCTTTGAGGTGTACTTTAAAGGTATCGAGCTAGCGAATGGTTTTCATGAGCTCGACAACCCAAAAGAGCAGCTGACACGCTTTGAGCAAGACAACGCGAAGCGTATTGACTTGGGGCTGACTCCACAACCTATAGATTACCATTTGATTGCGGCATTGGAATCGGGTTTACCTGCTTGTGCTGGGGTGGCATTAGGCGTTGATCGCTTGATTATGTTGGCGCTTGGCTGTACTCACATCGATGAGATCATCGCTTTTCCTTTTCCTATTGCGTGAGAATCGCTATGAAAAAACGGTATTTGTTGCTTATTTATGCGTCCTTAATCGCATTTTTATCATTGCGTTCTTCGAGCGGATTACAAGATTGGGGCGACATTCCGAACCTAGATAAGCTGCAGCATTTCATGGCGTACAGCTGTTTCTCGCTGCTCGCGGCAGTCAGTGTAAGGCATTGGTGGCAACGTGGTGTTGCCGCTTTCGCTATTTTGCTCTTTAGCGGTGGGATCGAATTGGCACAAGCTTACGTTGGTAGGGAAAGCTCGTGGTTTGATCTGTTGGCGAACTTATCTGGGATTATACTAGGCTTACTAACGTATAAGCTCTATTGCGTTTATCGATCTCGAAATGTGAAATCGATATACTCCAATGACTAGGTCGTTTTTCTCTTTTTCCTAATATACGATTTTATTCACGGAATAGGATCGGTTAGCAGGGGAAGATAAGCGAGCCCAGTGAGCAAGTTTTATCTTTCTAAGAAAGGGATTACACCACAATAATGAAAACACGTGAGAAGATCGTGCATGCTGCCCTTGAGCTGTTTAATCAGCACGGCGAGCGCAGCATCACCACTAACCATATTGCTGATCATATTGATATTAGCCCAGGTAACCTTTACTACCACTTTCGCAACAAACAAGAGATTGTGCGCGAAATTTTTGCTTTGTATGCGCAAGAACTGATTGAGCGCTTTACGCCAGTTCAAGAAAACCAAGAAAGTTTGGTGTTGTTGAAGCGCTATCTTGATTCGATCTTCACCTTGATGTGGAAGTACCGTTTTTTCTACGCCAATTTGCCTGAAATCCTCTCTCGCGATGAAGAGTTGCATCAACAATACATTGAAGTTCAAGATAAGCTACAAGCCAACCTAGTGGCGATTATGCGCGAGTTTGTTTCCCTTCAACTACTTGAATTAAATGAAGATGAACTCAAGTCCTTAGTGCGAACTTTGCACCTGATTGCGTGCAGTTGGTTAGCGTATCAGTCCGCCATGTCGCCCAAAGTCGCGATCACCGAGCAAATGGTACAGCAAGGCATGTTGCAAATGATTGCCGTGGTGAAGCCGATTGCGACGGAGCAAGGTATGGAGCAGTTACTGCTGCTTGAAGATGGCGTGCGCGCCCTGCACGGCTAAACATCTCACATTCAAGACATCCCTCTTATATATGACCATAAAGCATCATTCATGACTTTATGGTCGTTGACTTCTCTCCCTCACATCGGAAAATATCCAATAAATAATCAAACAGATATGGATATCTTCCCCGATGAATTACGACATCTTTAATGGCGATGCTGATGGCATTATTGCCTTGTTGCAACTGAGACTTGCCGAGCCAACATCCGCGACGTTGGTCACTGGTGTAAAACGCGATATCAAGCTGGTGGAGAAAGTGGCAGCACAAGCAGGCGATCATTTGACGATCCTCGATATTTCGATGGAGAAAAACATCGCTGGAGTGCAAGCCGCCTTAGCGGCCGGGGCGCAGCTGTTTTATGCCGATCACCACAAAGCGGGAGAGATTCCGCCTCACCCCCATCTCGATGCTCATATCGATTTGGATGCTAACATTTGTACAGCGTTGATAGTGGATAAGCTTTTGGACGGACGTTTTCATCACTGGGCTATTACCGCCGCGTATGGCGACAACTTGATCGCGCGCGCTGATGATCTCGCCATCAAAGCGGGTTTGAATGAGCAACAGAGAGCGCAGTTGTGCGAGTTGGGGACGTTAATCAATTACAACGGTTATGGCGAAAAGTTGGCGGATTTGCATTTTGACCCCGCAGAGCTGTTCTTGAGTTTGCTTGCCTACTCATCTCCTTTCGATGTGATTGCCGATGCCAGCTCGCCTTACCATCGATTAAAACAAGCCTATGAGCAAGATTTACATGCAGCGCAAGCCGTGTTACCAAAGCATCAAAGTGACAAGTTGGCTTTGATAGAGCTGCCCGATACACCAGCGTCGCGCCGAATCAGTGGGGTGTTTGGGAATTTATTGGCGAATCAGACACCAGAGCGAGCTCATGCGGTTCTGACGCGCAATCAAGATGACTCTTACACTGTCTCTCTACGTGCACCGTTAGCCAATAAGCAAGGGGCGGGCGATATTTGCAGCTCATTTGCCACGGGGGGGGGACGAGCGGCAGCTGCAGGCATTAATGCCTTAACCGCAGAAGAGTTACCCCGTTTTATTGAGGTCGTGGAAGCCTACTATTAGGTGGCAACGCGAACGAAAAATGGGAGCCTTGGCTCCCATTTTGTTGGCGAGGATTGACGTTGCTACTTCAACGGACGAGCCAGTTACGCGGATTTTGTGCTTCACTATTGCGGCGAATTTCGAAATAGAGTGACGCTCGATCTTGCCCGCCCGTGTCACCAGCAAGGGCGATCACTTCGCCTGCGGTGACTTTGTCGCCTTCTTTTTTCAACAAAGCCTGGTTGTAGCCATACAAGGTCATATCGCCTTTGCCGTGGTCTATCAACACCACGAGGCCATAGCCTCTTAAATACTCAGCAAATACCACCGTACCAGGGTAAACCGACTTGACTTGTTCACCATAGCGAGCCGCGATAACAATGCCTTTCCAGTTGATTTGTCCCGTCTGTTTGGTTCCGAACTGGTGCAGTATTGAGCCTTTTAATGGCCAGGGCAGCTTCCCGGCTTGTTTGGCTAAACCATCCATAGGAATGGCATTGCGTTTAGCCGCTTTAGCAATTTCTGCTTTCAGACGCGTTTCATTACGCTGCAGCTCTGCGAGGTAGTTTTTGTCGCTGGAAATACTTTGCTTGATGCTACCGAGTGTCTTTTTACGTTGGCCTTGAGTTTTCGCCAGTTGTTCGTGTTTCGTCGATTGTTGCTTGAGTAAAGATTCGATCTGACTTTGCTCATTCAGCAACTGCTGCTGACTTTGTTCAAGCTGTTTCTTGGTGGATTCTAACTCGTTGATGGTTTCCGCTCTCGCTTTGGCGAGATGCTGGAAATATTGGCTGATGCGATCTTCTTCGACGCCCTGTTGCAGTAATGAGGCAGAGGCATTGGCTCTTTGGGTGACATAGTAGGTCTGGATGAGGGTTTCTAAGCGTTCAGTTTGCGCTTTCTTTTGGCCTTCAAGTTCATCCATTTTGCGTTGCAACTGCCCCACATTCGCTTTTGCCGTAGCCAGTGCTTGCTTAGTTTGTTTAATCTCTTTCTCTAATTGCGCGATGCTTGTTTCTTGGCTGCGAAGCGATTTTTGCAGCTCGTCGAGCTGCTTCTCTTGATTCGATAAGGCTTTTTGTTGGCGAGAAATTTCATTTTTGACCCCTTGTAGCTCACTTGGACTCGCCGCATTGGTCGGGAAGCTCAGAAAAGTAAGAAGAACGCAGGTGGAAAGGAAAAAAAAGCCTGATTTGTTGGTTTTCTGTTTTGCCACGTACGTTCTTTCCTGAGCTATCAATGAAATCAGCATTGCGCTTGTTATGGCGCGCTGTTAGATGCCGTCACCGTCAATGAAGTTAGGGTATTTCCCGTTAAAGCCTTGATCCATATCGAGAGAGGGCTTGTCGGATTGTGGTCTCCCTACAATTCGTGCGGGTACACCAGCGACGGTAGTATGCGGTGGAACGGGTTGAAGTACAACGGAGCAGGAGCCAATTTTTGCACCTTCTCCAACTTCGATATTGCCAAGGATTTTCGCCCCAGCACCAATCATCACCCCTTCGCGGATCTTAGGATGTCGGTCGCCGCACTCTTTACCAGTACCACCTAACGTCACGTCTTGCAGGATGGATACATCATTTTCGACGACAGCGGTTTCCCCGATCACGATACCTGTTGCGTGATCAAGCATGATGCCTTTGCCGATACGAGCCGCAGGGTGAATATCCACTTGGCATGCCACCGAGATTTGGTTCTGCAGATAGGTCGCCAGCGCGTAGCGGCCTTGTTTCCACAACCAATTTGCCACGCGATAGCCTTGCAAGGCATGGTAACCCTTAAGGTAAAGCAGTGGGATAGAATACATAGAAACCGCCGGGTCACGATTCACTGTCGCACAGATATCGCAGGCGGCAGAATCGGTGATGTTAGGGTCAGCCGCAAAGGCTTCTTCAACCACTTCACGCACGGCCATTGCGGGCATGGAGGCCGTGTTCAGCTTATTGGCTAAAATGTAGCTCAACGCAGCACACAAGCTTTCATGCTTGATGATGGTGGCGTGATAAAAACTGGCGAGCATCGGCTCTTGCTCCGATAGCTCACGGGCTTCTTTGACAATGCTCTGCCAGACTTTTTGTTTTTCACAGTGTTTCATGGCGTATTCTCACTACTTTGGAATGGGGGCCAAAGTGTCCTTATTTTCCTTCGGATTTCTTATCGCGAGCCAGCAGTTCTTGCGCTGCCAGGCGCGCATCCTTTCCTTGATATAATACTTGATAGATTTGGTCAACAATAGGCATCTCAACGCCCATACGTTGTGCCAGCATCCACACCTCTTTGGTGTTGCGGTAGCCTTCGACCACTTGGCCAATATCCGCTTGTGCCGTGTCGACGTCTTTTCCTTGCCCAAGTGCAAGGCCAAATCGGCGGTTACGTGATTGGTTGTCGGTACACGTCAGCACCAAATCGCCCAAACCAGCCATGCCCATAAAGGTTTCTGGCTGTGCTCCCAGTGCGGCGCCCAAACGACACATTTCTGCCAAACCACGAGTGATTAATGCGGTACGAGCGTTGGCACCAAAACCGATTCCGTCAGACATCCCAGCACCAATGGCGATGACGTTTTTCACCGCGCCACCGAGTTGCATGCCAGTAAAATCACTATTGGCATAAACACGGAAGGTTTTGCTGCAGTGGATTTTTTCCTGTAGGTCGGCGACAAACTGCGCATCTGGTGAGGCGACCGAAATAGCGGTTGGCATACCTGCAGCCAGCTCTTTGGCAAAGGTTGGGCCTGACAACACGGCCAACGAGTAGTGTTCACCCAGCACATCAAACGCGACGTCTTTTAGAAGGCGACCAGTTTCAGGTTCAAGGCCTTTGGTGGCCCAGCAGATACGAGAGTCATCACGCAGATAGGGTTTTAAGCTATTGAGCACAATACCAAACACATGGCTTGGTACGACAACCAACAGATCTCTGCTCGCTTGCACGGCTTTTGCTAAATCGGATTCCACAATCAGGCTCGGTGGAAACTCAATACCGGGCAGGAATTCGTGGTTTGCGCGATCCGCTTCGAGCTTAGCCATATGCTCTGGTTCATGCCCCCAAAGGACAACGTTGGCACCGTTACGTGAAAGTGAGATTGCTAATGATGTACCGTACGAACCTGCGCCGATCACAGTCATTGAAATCTCTTTGCCGTAGGCGTTATTAACCAGTGTTTGAGTCATGCGTTTACCTGATGGTTGGTTTCATGATGATTGGCAGAGTATACCCTCATTAAAGCGAGCTTGGGTATCGCTTACCTAAGTTAGAGCCAATAAAAAATGCACATAACATCGTGTTTTCGGATGCATGTGCATTTCTTTTAATGCCTTTCACTGCGAACAGTTAGAGGGGAATTCCATACGGAATTAAGCTTGTTCTGCACCTTGTTGTGCAGCTTGCTGTTGTAGGTAGTTCATGAACAGCGCATCAAAGTTTACTGGCGCTAGGTTCAGTTGAGGGAACGTACCTTTCACCACTAGGCTTGAAATGGTTTCACGCGCATATGGGAATAGGATGTTTGGACAGAATGCACCTAGGCAGTGAGCCAATTGACCTGCTTCCATCTTCTCTGCTGTGAAGATACCGCCTTGTTGAACTTCACATAGGAATGCGGTTTCTTCTGCGTTTTTCACTGTGACAGTCAAACGTAGAATGACTTCGTAAACGCCTTCACCTAGCTCACGGCTTTGCGTATCGAGATCCAGTTTCACATCTGGGTTCCACTCTTTTTGGAACATGACTGGTGAGTTTGGCGCTTCGAAAGAAACATCTTTTAGGAAGATACGTTGGATAGCAAAGTGTTGTTGGGTATCTTGTGGTGCTGCTTCAGCCATTTTTAAATCCTTCAATATTCGTTAAATCAGACTTGTCGCTTCAAGCCTTGAATGTGTCTGCCCTGAGACTAACCGAGCCATTCATCAATGACCAGATCAACCCGTCATTACGTGCCAAGTATCACAACTTAGATGATTAACTGCTTTGATAATAACCAGTTATCTGACGGGTTTTAGTGGGAATTAACGTTTGCTACGTACCAAAGGTAAGTTCGCTTCGCTCCACGAAATCAGACCGTTTTTCAATACGCTGACGTTTTCAAAACCCGCTTTAGCCAACAGGTTAGCGCTTTCTTGCGCGGTTTGGCCTGTTTTGCATACTACGATGATTGGGTCAGATTTACGGTTTTCAAGGCTACCGAAGTTACCGTTCTTGATGTCTGATGGCAAAATGTGAACTGCGTCGGTGATGTGACCTTTTTTGAACTCGTCTTTCGCACGAATATCGATCACTTGGCCGTTTTCACGGTTTACCAATGCGGTAAGTTCGTTGACAGTAATGATCTTGTACGCGGCGGTAGCCGATTTCACGAAGCTCATTATCACGGCGATCACTAGGCCAACCCATGCCAAAAACATGATCATATTTTGCTGAATAAAGTCGATGTACTCTTGCATCTTGTTTGCTCTCGAACCATAAGCGGAAAAATAAAGTGGCAAGGAGTATAACGAGGTTAGTCGCGAGTGGCGAGTGAGTTAAAACTTTCTAACCAATAAATGGGATCTTATCTCGCCTCATGTCGGTTTGGGCTATCGTAGTGATTGGCGATATCGACTTTAGAAAAGAGTCGAAGTGGTGGATTATAATGGCAATGAAATCTTTCTGCCCAAGCGAAACTATAATTGGTGGTTGGTTAAGCGCTTTTTTCTTTATGGCCTGTAAGAATACAACGGGGGTTCGCCAACATAATTTGATCTTACCCTACAGTTTTGCTTAAAAAGTGTAGTAAAATTACGCTAGTTTTGTTTCAAGGCAAACAGGGAATGAGCCCTAAGCGCCGAAAGTTACTGAAATTTGACGAGGTCATCACTATGTCTGCTAAGAAGCCTTTGGCTCTAGTTATCCTTGACGGTTACGGTTACCGTGAAGACACAGCAAGCAACGCTATTGCGAACGCAAAAAAACCAGTTATGGATGCGTTGATTGCAAATCACCCAAACACGCTTATCTCTGCCTCTGGCATGGATGTCGGTCTGCCTGACGGCCAAATGGGTAACTCGGAAGTGGGTCACACCAACATTGGCGCAGGTCGCGTGGTTTACCAAGATCTCACTCGTATCACCAAATCAATCCTAGATGGTGAGTTCCAGCAAACGGCAGCGCTTGTTGAAGCGATTGACACTGCAGTGAAAGCGGAAAAAGCGGTTCACATCATGGGTCTGATGTCTCCTGGTGGCGTTCACTCACACGAAGACCACATTCTTGCAGCGGTAGAAATGGCAGCAGAGCGTGGCGCTGAGAAGATTTACCTACACTGCTTCCTTGATGGTCGTGATACACCACCACGCAGTGCAGAAGGTTCTCTACAACGCTTCCAAGATCTGTTCGCTAAGCTAGGTAAAGGCCGCGTGGCATCTTTGGTTGGCCGTTACTACGCCATGGACCGTGATAACAACTGGGATCGCGTTCAAGTGGCTTACGATCTTCTTACTCAAGCGAAGGCAGATTTCACTTATGATTCCGCAGTAGCGGGTCTTGCTGCCGCGTATGAGCGTGGTGAAAACGATGAGTTCGTTAAAGCGACCGAAATCAAAGCGGAAGGCCAAGAAAGTGCTGCAATGCAAGATGGCGACGCAGTGATCTTCATGAACTACCGTGCAGACCGTGCACGTCAAATCACTCGTACCTTCGTCGCTGATTTCGCTGGCTTTGAACGCGCAGCATTCCCAGCGGTGAACTTTGTGATGCTGACTCAATACGCAGCAGACATTCCTCTTGCTATCGCATTCCCACCTGCATCGCTAGAAAACACCTACGGTGAGTGGTTGTCTAAGCAGGGTCAAACGCAGCTACGTATTTCTGAAACTGAGAAATACGCACACGTGACGTTCTTCTTCAACGGTGGTGTGGAAACGGAATTTGCAGGTGAAGAGCGTCAACTTGTTGCTTCTCCTAAAGTGGCGACTTACGACCTTCAACCAGAAATGAGCTCAACTGAGCTGACTGAGAAAATGGTGGCGGCGATCAAGTCTGGTAAGTACGACACCATTATCTGTAACTACCCGAATGCGGACATGGTTGGCCACACTGGCGTTTATGAAGCTGCAGAAAAAGCGATTGAAGCGTTGGATGCAAGCGTTGGCCAAGTGGTTGAAGCGATCAAAGAAGTGGGTGGTCAGCTATTGATCACAGCAGACCACGGTAACGCAGAAATGATGGTTGACCCAGAAACCGGCGGTATCCACACCGCTCACACTAGCCTACCAGTACCACTTATCTACGTCGGTGACAAAGCGGTTGAGTTCAAGGAAGGCGGTAAACTGTCTGACTTAGCACCAACCATGCTGTCTCTAGCGGGTCTAGAGATTCCAGCAGAGATGACTGGCCAAGTATTGGTTAAGTAAGCTTAAACAGCTAAATGAAAGCCCGAGCATGACTCGGGCTTTTTTGTTTCTGTGCGTCACTGAACTAAGATGGCTGTTCCTGCTACCGCGACGAAGGCACCAAGCCACGCGTAACGATTGGGGCGTTGTTTGGTGTAGATCCACAGTATTGGCAATAACATGATTGGGGTTGTCGAGGAGAGTAAGGCAACCATCCCGACATTTCCTTCGCGCAAAGCGTACAGGATCAAGGTCATGCCAACTGCCATGGCGAGAAAGCCGTTAATCGCGGTAATGGCAAAGATGCGACCATTCATTTTTTGTGTTGCCCGAGAAATTTTTGCGCCAGTGGCTCTTAGTAGGCAATGTGCCACAAAGGCGCTGATCATACGGATAGCGGATGCTGCGACAGGGTCGATATCGGTTTGCATCACTGGTTTGGCAATAATTCCCCCTAGCGCTTGGCACAGAGCTGCCAGTAACCCTAAGGCGATGCCGATCCAAGCGGCACCTTTGACGGTTTCCAGTGCATTCTGACTTTGTCCACGTCGGCCAAAAAAGATCGCCAGAACGACGCCGGAAAATACGAGCAGCGATCCGAGTAGCTCCATTGACGTCATGCTTTCGCTAAACAGGAAGTAACCGAGAATGGCGGAAAAGACGGCATGGCAAGAGAAAAGTAGGCCCGCTTGGCGAGGCCCCATGCGATTTAAGCAAGCAAATAGCGCGGTATCGCCAATAAAGATACCAATCAAGCCTGAAAACATCATGGGCGTGATGTGTTCAGCCATGACACTTGACCAGCCTCCGGTAAACAGAGCCATACTGGAGAGCATTACCGCCGTGCATCCCATCCGCCAACGACTGTAAGCAAACGATCCCAAATGCTGAGCCGGCGTGACCGAAAGTAAACTGGCGATCGCCCACAGTAGTGCCGCGGCCAGTGCAAGCCATTCAAATCCCATTGATTGTGTGATCCCTAATTGAAGAGATCGACAATATGCCTCAAGTTATCATCTTGGCAAAGCACAGACGCGACTTTCTTCGCTTTGTCGTCGTGCTTTCTGATTCCCCTCTCTTATTAACCGAGAATCAAAACGGCCCCGTAGACGATGGCTAAGCCAATCACACCGATCAGCAAGCCCACTTTTGCCATGTCCTTGCTCTCGATTAGGCCGGTAGAGTAGGCCAGAGAGTTGGGAGGCGTTGACACAGGAAGAATCATCCCGAGCGAGGCTGAGAATGCTACCACCACCAGCAAGCCTTGTAAGCCTCCGACGGCTTCTAAACTGCTCATTGAGGTACCGATCGCGGCCGCGATTGGCATCAACAAGTTGGCGGTCGCGGTATTGGACATAAAGTTCGCCATAAGCCAGCAGACTAAGGAGAGCGATACGATGATGGCAAAAGGCGATAAAGCTTCGTAATTGATTGCGTGCGCTAAGGCTTTCGCCAGCCCTGTTTTTTCCAGCCCGATACCAATGGCAATACCACCTGCGACAAGCCAAAGTACGTCCCAATTGATCAGCTTGAGTTCTTCTTTGCCCATAATGCCTGTCAATGTAAACACTGCCAGCGGAATGATAGCCACCACATAGGTATTCATGCCGTGCAATTGTGTGGTCATCCAGAGCAAAATCGTGGCGGCAAACGTGATATACACCACCATGGCACGCCAGCTTTTCTTAAACTTGCCATCCAATTTCAGCGTCATTTGCGCTTCGCTAGAAGGGAAGAGTTTCTGCAATAAAAGCCAAGCAATGGTCAACTGAACAAGAACAAAGGGTAAACCCATTGCCATCCAACTGAGAAAGTCGATGCTGTTTTCTCCAGTTAAATATTGCAATGCAATGGCGTTGGGCGGGGTACCAATTGGAGTCGCGATGCCGCCTGTGTTTGCTGCTATTGGAATGCACAACACCAGTGCTTTTATGCCCAAATCGCCTTTTGGTGCGGAGGCAACGATGGGCCCCAATAGCGCCAGCATCATGACCGTAGTCGCGGTATTGGACATAAACATTGAAAACACGGCGGTAATCAGCATCAAACCTAACATAATAAATTTGGGTTGCTGGCCAAAAGGCTTGAGTAATACCCGAGCGAGGTTGTTGTCTAACTCGTATTTTGATGCGGCAATGGCGAGCGCAAATCCGCCCATGAAAAGGATGATGATTGGCGAGGAAAACGCGGAAAAAATGTCGGTATAACCAATCAACTCACCGAGATCGTGTCCGGCGGGAGGGGTACGAAACAGGTGTAATCCTTTATCAGAAATCATGATCAGCTCGAGGGCGATGATCAGAATTGAAGTGGCAAAAACTGGCACGGGTTCTAAAACCCAAAGTAAGGCTGCAAGTAGAAAGATGGCCAGTAGTCGATGTTGAATGAGCGTCAAATCATCGATAGGAATCGCATCGATGGGCATTAACAAAATGCCGATAGGGAGCGCAAAACAAACCAGCAGCTTCCATACCACAGTCATGTTCAATTTCTGCATTCATTGCACCTCAAGATTTCACGTGAAAACTTAGGTTAATTCATTGTGCAAAGAACATCTTAGAGGCGGGTTGAAGTTTCTGAATTCCGTTGATTTTTTATGAAGAGTTTTGTTTTTCGTCAAGAAAAAGCCCCAACGTTTGTTGCAATGTAGATCAGATAAGGATCGGTTGACCGATCCTTCTGATGAGAGACAATCGGAAACCTGTTTATAGGTTTCCGATTTTTTATGTCTATCCAAAACTATTTTGCTGACTTTCTTGAAGAGAGTCCTGTTGATGTCGCTCAGCTAACCACCTTCTCCGAGCATATTCCTGATGAGTGGGTTGCTAAAGCGGCAACACTTTCCGATAAAGCGACAATTCGTCGACGTCGTTTACCTAGTGATATGGTTCTTTGGCTTATTGTTGG
>NZ_NPKW01000002.1:0-26224 GCF_002265885.1 Vibrio sp. 03_296 | reverse complement strand
GTAGCCATTACGCTTACCAATCTCATCCCACATATCTACTTCAAAACCTTGCAGTTGGTCTTGCTTTACAAAGGTGAATGGGAAGTAGCGGCCAGACATGCCCACTTTAACCACTTCTTCGGCAACCGCCTGAAAAGTTGCTGCAGAAAGCGCGATGGCAGCAATACTCGCTTTAATCCAGTTATTCATCTTGTGACTCCTTATCTTTATGGGAGGTGATGTTAATGTGATTTATCTCAATAGAATAAATAACTAGTTGTTATTAACCATAACCAGATGAACAGTCTATTTTGGGGATAAATCGCCAAGATCCGTGGAAAAGTGGATCGTCTTGTGGGTAATCATTGGGCAAGGTGTGTTGATCCGCAAAAATCAAGCGAAATTATTGTGAATAACTTGGATCTTATTCACTGGATCGTCGATCAATCGCTGGCGATCTTGGTTATCAACAGGTAAAATTGCCAATCTTTTCAGATTAATTTCGTACTCAGTGGGGGCACCGTGTCATCTTCGCTTTGGTTGCAGTGTATGCAACGGCTTCAAGAAGAGCTACCAGCTACAGAATTCAGTATGTGGGTTCGCCCGTTACAAGCGGAGCTCAATGACAATACGCTCACTCTGTTCGCCCCAAACCGCTTTGTGTTGGATTGGGTGCGAGACAAATACCTCAATAGCATTAATCGTTTACTGCAAGAATATTGCGGTCATGATATTCCTAACTTGCGTTTTGAAGTCGGCAGTCGACGTGTGGCCGCACCTAAGCCTGCACCGACCCGCACGCCAGCGGATGTGGCGGCCGAATCGTCGGCACCTGCGCAATTGCAAGCACGTAAGCCAGTACACAAAACTTGGGATGATGATGCTCAAGCGATCGCTGACATCAATCACCGCTCAAATGTGAACCCTAAGCATAAGTTCAATAACTTTGTCGAAGGTAAGTCGAACCAATTGGGTTTGGCTGCGGCACGTCAGGTGGCGGATAACCCTGGTGGGGCGTACAACCCACTGTTCTTATACGGTGGCACCGGTTTAGGTAAAACCCACTTGTTGCACGCCGTTGGCAACGCCATTGTTGATAACAAGCCCAACGCCAAAGTGGTTTACATGCACTCTGAGCGTTTTGTGCAAGACATGGTTAAAGCCCTGCAAAATAACGCAATTGAAGAGTTCAAACGCTACTATCGCAGTGTTGATGCCTTGCTTATCGATGACATTCAATTCTTTGCCAACAAAGAGCGTTCGCAGGAAGAGTTCTTCCATACCTTTAACGCGCTGCTGGAAGGCAATCAACAGATCATTCTGACTTCGGACCGTTATCCAAAAGAGATCAATGGGGTAGAAGATCGCCTGAAATCACGCTTTGGTTGGGGTTTGACAGTGGCGATTGAGCCACCAGAACTGGAAACCCGCGTAGCGATCTTGATGAAGAAAGCCGAAGATCACCAAATCCATCTTGCCGATGAAGTGGCATTTTTTATTGCTAAGCGTCTGCGTTCTAATGTTCGTGAGTTAGAAGGGGCATTAAACCGCGTGATCGCCAATGCCAACTTTACTGGCCGTCCAATTACCATTGATTTTGTGCGTGAAGCACTGCGTGACCTACTGGCGCTGCAAGAGAAGCTGGTGACCATCGACAACATTCAAAAGACGGTTGCGGAATACTACAAGATTAAAGTGGCCGATCTGCTCTCTAAGCGACGTTCTCGCTCGGTTGCGCGTCCTCGCCAATTAGCCATGGCACTGGCCAAAGAGCTCACCAACCACAGTTTGCCGGAAATCGGTGATGCGTTTGGTGGCCGTGACCACACCACCGTGCTGCACGCGTGTCGTAAGATTGAGCAGCTGCGTGAAGAGAGCCACGATATTAAAGAAGATTACTCTAACTTGATTCGCACCCTGTCGTCTTAATCGGTTAGAATGACACAATTCTAAACACTTTATTGAAGCGGACAGCGTAAAGAGCCAAGCATGAAATTTACTATCGCACGTAGTCATTTTATTAAACCCCTTCAACAGGTTTCCGGTGCACTCGGTGGGCGACCAACGCTACCGATCCTCGGTAATTTGCTGATCAATGTTGAAAATGGTCAACTGTCAATGACCGCCACTGACTTAGAAGTGGAGCTGATCAGTAAAGTGACCTTGGAAGGGGAGTTTGAAGCGGGCAGCATTACGGTTCCTTCGCGCAAGTTTCTCGATATCTGCCGTGGATTACCTGACGATGCAGTGATCACGTTTGTATTGGAAGGCGATCGCGTGCAAGTGCGCTCCGGACGTAGCCGTTTCTCGTTGGCCACACTACCGGCGAATGATTTTCCGAATATTGAAGATTGGCAAAGTGAAGTGGAAGTCTCCCTCACTCAGGGCGAATTGCGCGCACTGATTGAGAAAACACAATTCTCGATGGCAAACCAAGACGTACGCTACTACCTCAATGGCATGTTATTTGAAATTGAGGGCAGTACATTGCGCAGTGTTGCGACCGATGGTCACCGTATGGCTGTGGCACAGGCGCCATTGAGTGCTGATTTCGCACAAAAGCAGATCATCGTACCGCGTAAAGGTGTGCAAGAGCTGGTTAAACTGCTGGATACACCAGAGCAACCCGTCACGCTGCAAATTGGTAGCTCAAATCTGCGCGCTGAAGTAAACGATTTTGTCTTTACTTCTAAACTGGTGGACGGTCGTTTCCCGGATTACCGTCGCGTATTGCCACAACACACAACCAAAACACTGGAAGCAAGTTGTGATGAATTACGCCAAGCGTTTTCTCGTGCGGCGATTTTGTCGAATGAAAAATTCCGTGGCGTTCGTGTTAACTTAGCAGGCACTGAAATGCGCATTACCGCCAACAACCCAGAGCAAGAAGAAGCGGAAGAGATGTTGGACGTCAGCTTCGAGGGTGAAGCGATTGAGATTGGTTTCAACGTTAGCTACGTATTGGATGTGCTGAACACCTTGCGTTGTGAACAAGTGCGAATCTCAATGTCGGATGCTAACGCCAGTGCGCTGGTTGAAAATGTCGATGACGACAGCGCCATGTACGTGGTTATGCCAATTCGTCTATAAGCTGATTGAATGCCGCTTTCTCGTCTGATTATTCAGCAGTTTCGTAATATCAAAGCCTGCGACATTGCACTGTCGCCAGGCTTTAACTTTCTTATTGGTCCGAATGGCAGTGGCAAAACCAGTGTCTTGGAAGCCATCTATTTGCTCGGTCATGGGCGCTCATTTAAAAGTGCTTTGACCGGACGCGTGATTCAAAATGAGTGTGATCAACTGTTTGTCCATGGTCGTTTTTTGAACTCGGATCAATTTGAGCTACCGATCGGCATTAATAAGCAGCGCGATGGCACAACAGAGGTTAAAATAGGCGGTCAATCCGGGCAAAAGTTGGCGCAGCTTGCACAAGTGTTGCCATTGCAATTGATTCATCCCGAAGGCTTCGATTTGTTAACGGATGGGCCCAAGCATCGTCGAGCGTTTATTGATTGGGGCGTGTTTCATACCGAGCCCGCGTTTTATGATGCATGGGGGCGTTTTAAGCGCCTCAACAAACAACGTAATGCGTTGTTGAAGTCGGCAAAGAGCTATCAAGAGCTGAGTTATTGGGACAAGGAAATGGCACGTTTGGCCGAGTTGATTAGCCAATGGCGTGCCGATTACGTTGCCCAAATGCAAAGTAAAGCGGAACAGTTGTGCCAAGAATTTTTGCCAGAATTTCATATCCAATTGAAGTATTATCGTGGCTGGGAAAAAGAAACCCCATACCAACAAATACTGGAAGAGAATTTCGAACGCGATCAAACACTAGGTTATACCGTTAGCGGGCCAAATAAGGCCGATTTACGGATAAAAGTGAATAACACCCCGGTGGAAGATGTGTTGTCGCGTGGCCAATTGAAATTAATGGTGTGTGCGCTCCGCTTGGCACAAGGCCAGCACCTAACGGAAAAAACCGGTAAGCAATGCGTCTATCTCATAGATGACTTTGCCTCTGAATTAGACAGTCAACGTCGCAAGCGTCTTGCTGATTGCTTGAAACAGACGGGGGCTCAAGTTTTTGTAAGTTCGATTACGGAAAACCAGATCAGCGACATGCGCGATGACTCTGGCCGACTGTTTCATGTGGAGCAGGGTGTAATCGAGCAAGGATAAATAATGAGAGAGTAACTCATGTCGAACAATTACGATTCATCGAGTATTAAGGTACTGAAGGGTCTGGATGCGGTACGTAAGCGTCCGGGTATGTACATCGGGGACACAGATGATGGCACCGGTCTGCACCACATGGTTTTTGAGGTGGTGGATAACTCAATTGATGAAGCCTTAGCAGGCCACTGTAAAGATATCGTAGTCACGATTCATGAGGATAACTCAGTTTCTGTTAGCGATGATGGCCGTGGTATCCCGACCGAAATGCACCCAGAAGAGAAAGTGTCTGCCGCTGAAGTTATCATGACGGTACTGCACGCTGGCGGTAAGTTTGACGACAACTCTTACAAAGTGTCTGGCGGTCTTCACGGTGTTGGTGTTTCGGTGGTGAACGCACTGTCTGAAAAAGTGCTGCTGACAATTCATCGTGGTGGTCATACTCATAGCCAAACCTATCGTCATGGTGTGCCTGATGCACCGCTTGCTATCATCGGCGATACCGAAAAAACCGGTACCACGGTACGTTTCTGGCCAAGTGCGCAAACCTTCACCAACATCGAATTTCATTATGACATCCTAGCGAAGCGTTTACGTGAGCTCTCTTTCCTGAACTCTGGCGTGTCGATCAAACTGTTTGATGAGCGCGAAGAAGATAAGAAAGATCACTTCATGTATGAAGGTGGTATTCAAGCGTTTGTTACTCACTTGAACCGCAACAAAACCCCCATCCATGAAAAAGTATTCCATTTCAACTCTGAGCGTGAAGACGGGATTGCGGTTGAAGTGGCGATGCAGTGGAACGATGGTTTCCAAGAAAACATCTACTGTTTTACCAACAACATCCCACAGCGTGATGGTGGTACCCACTTAGCGGGGTTCCGTGCGGCATTGACGCGCACACTGAACAGCTACATGGACAAAGAAGGCTACTCGAAGAAAGCGAAAACCGCGACTTCTGGTGATGATGCGCGTGAAGGTTTGACCGCTGTTGTTTCAGTCAAAGTGCCGGATCCAAAATTCTCAAGTCAAACCAAAGACAAACTGGTTTCTAGTGAAGTGAAGTCCGCAGTGGAATCCTTCATGGCAGACAAACTGAACGACTTCTTAGCGGAGCACCCAAGCGAAGCGAAAACCGTTTGTTCTAAGATTATCGACGCCGCACGTGCGCGTGAAGCAGCACGTAAAGCGCGTGAAATGACACGCCGTAAAGGGGCGTTAGACCTTGCTGGCCTTCCAGGTAAACTTGCTGACTGTCAGGAAAAAGATCCTGCACTGTCTGAACTTTACATAGTGGAGGGTGATTCGGCAGGCGGCTCCGCAAAACAAGGCCGTAACCGTAAGAACCAAGCAATCCTACCGCTAAAAGGTAAGATTCTAAACGTAGAAAAAGCGCGTTTCGACAAGATGCTCTCTTCTCAAGAAGTCGCAACGCTGATCACTGCACTAGGTTGTGGTATCGGTCGTGACGAGTACAACCCGGACAAACTGCGTTACCACAACATCATCATCATGACCGATGCGGACGTCGATGGTTCGCACATCCGTACGCTATTGTTGACCTTCTTCTACCGTCAAATGCCGGAGCTTATTGAGCGTGGCTACGTGTATATCGCTCAGCCACCACTGTACAAAGTGAAGAAAGGCAAACAAGAGCAGTACATTAAAGATGAAGATGCGATGAACCAGTACCAAATTTCCTTGGCATTGGATAACGCAGCGCTGCACGTGAACCCAGACGCACCTGCATTGGCTGGTGAAGCACTGGAGAAACTGGTTCAGCAATACAATGCAGCGATCAAGCTGGTGGATCGCATGAGCCGTCGTTACCCACGTGCACTGATTCATGAGCTGATTTATGTACCGCGTCTCAGCGAAACACAATTTGCCGATCAAGCCGCTATGGCAGCGTGGACAGAGCAACTGGTTACTCAGTTGAACGCCAAAGAAGTGGGCGCAAGCCAATACAGCTTTGAAATCGAACACGATGCAGAGCGCGGACTGTTCTCACCGAAGATTGTGGTTCGTACCCACGGTGTGATGCACGAGTACCCACTGAGCGTGGATCTGATCAACTCAAAAGAATACCAGAAGCTGGCAGAGCTGGCGGATGCGTTGGACGGTTTGATCGAAGAAGGTGCGTATATTCAGCGTGGTGAACGTACTCAACCAGTGAACAGCTTTGCAAGTGCGCTGGAGTGGCTGATTAAGGAATCTCGTCGTGGTTTGAGCTTACAACGCTACAAAGGTTTGGGTGAGATGAACCCAGATCAGCTTTGGGAAACCACCATGGATCCAGAAACTCGCCGCATGATGCGCGTGACCATTGAAGACGCCGTTGGTGCGGATGAGCTGTTCACGACCTTGATGGGTGATCAAGTTGAGCCACGTCGTAACTTCATCGAAGAAAACGCATTGAAAGTAGCGAACCTAGACGTGTAGTCGATAAGACGCGATCAACATTAATGAAAATGCCACCTCGTAAGAGGTGGCATTTTTACATAGGCCAGGAAAAACTGCCCTAGACCCTAGACCCTAGACCCTAGACCCTAGACCCTAGACCCTAGACCCTAGACCCTAGACCCTAGACCCTAGACCCTAGACCCTGACAGCACAGACTGAAAAATTATTATTCTGATCCCTTGAAACCCCATTTCTAGGCCTTATATCTAATTAGGAAGAGGGATGGCTAGCTTGCTCAACAAGAGAAGAACAGCACCTCTGGCATCGCTAAACCAGATCGCTCAAGAGAGGATACTGAGTTTTAGCACTCAATTTGACCCTAGATTCGACACCATGTCCCCGTCCCCATCCTTGGGTTGTGGAGTGGATTATCGAATCCCTTAGCTCGGCGTTGCTTGCATAAACACGCCAATAATATAGGTTTATCTGGGCTAAGACTATTGCTTAATAAGAGGATAGGATTATGCGTAATGTAGATTTCTCACCACTATACCGTAATGCGATTGGTTTTGACCGTCTGTTCAACCTGATGGAAGCCAGCGCAGCCAAAAACAGTTCTGGCGGTTACCCTCCATACAACATTGAGCAAAAAGATGAGCACAACTACCGCATTACGATGGCAGTTGCAGGTTTTGCTGAAGATCAGCTCGATTTGACGCAAAACGAAAACATGTTGATCGTGAAGGGTGAACGCAAAGCCGAAGAAGGCAAAAACTACGTTTATCAAGGCATTGCAGAGCGCGACTTTGAGCGTAAATTCCAGCTAGCGGATTACGTCAAAGTGGTGGGTGCATCGATGGAAAATGGCTTACTGCACATCGATTTGGTGCGTGAAATTCCAGAAGCGATGCAACCACGTAAAATTGCCATTGGTGGCACTAAACTGCTTGAGAATTAATGCTCTTGGTGTTGGCTCTTATTGAGTCGAGAGGGGCGGGGCGACCAAATAGGTAGCCTTGCCCAAAATCACATTGAAATTGAGCAAGTAACTCTTCTTGCTCAATCTGCTCCACTCCTTCCGCTATCACCTGCATATCTAGATGATGCGCCAAAGTAATGATGCTTTGCGCGACCTTTTGATCGCCAGTATTGGTATTGATTTGGTCGATAAACGACTTATCAATTTTTAAATAGTTGGCTGGCACGTCTTTCAACACCGCTAATGACGAGTAACCCGTACCAAAATCATCAATCGCTATCTGTATACCCAGTTGTTTAAATTTGAGCAAGATATTGGTACAGGACTGAATGTTCTGCATCAAGGTGGTTTCTGTTAGCTCAAACTTCAGCGAATGAGCATCTACGCCATACTTCTGGATAATGCCGATAAACCGTTCAAAGAGTTGAGGATCGGACAGTTGGCTGGCGGAAATGTTGATCGACACGATCGGTTTCTCCGGCGCTGCTTGTGCAATAAATTGGCAGGCTTGAGCAAGGACACAATCGCCAATCTCGTTGATCAAGCCGCTTTGCTCTGCAAGCTCAATAAAGCTTGCGGGATAGAGTAAACCTTTCGTTGGGTGCAGCCAACGGACGAGAGCTTCATAGCAATGTATCTGGTGCGATCGAATGTCATAGATCGGTTGGTAATGAAGCACAAACTGATTTTGCTCAATAGCGATCTTCAAACTTTCAACGAGTTGGATTTTTTCATCGTCTCTGAGTTTCATGAACTTATCAAAGAAACAATATTGGTTGCGACCTTGGCTCTTGGCTTGATACATCGCAAAATCGACATGTTTCATCAGTGTCGTAGAGTCTTGACCATCTTGTGGAATAAGTACGACGCCGACGGAAACGGTTAAGCGATGAGAGTTAGGAAGATGTTCACTGGGTTGTGATAGCGCGGCAATCAGTGCAGAGAGACGCAGCTTGAGGCCGTCGAACTCTTGATATTCAAGGAGAACGGCGAACTCATCGCCACTGATTCGTGTGATAGATTGTGCATCGGAAACGTGGTGGCACAAGCGTTGGGCGACCACTTTTAGCACTTGATCTCCAACATAGTGGCCCAGTTGGTCATTGATCTGTTTGAAATTATCAATATCAAGATATAGCAGGGCGTGGCGATGCGCCAATGCGTCTGGTTTTTGTAGAATCTGGTTAAGCACATCCGTGAACTTTCGCCGATTATCCAGCCCAGTGAGCATATCGGTATTGGCTAGCTTTTTGAGCTGAAACGTCTTTTGCTCCACGGCGTGCTGCAACTTCTTCGGGAGTGTGACGTAGTAAAAAAAGCAAAAACTGGCGAAGCCGCTGATGATTAAGGCAATCGCCAATTGAACTGACGCAGAGGCAAACAGTTGCTGGCTTTGTGGAAGGCCAACGATGAGCGTCCACTGGTTATTGGGCACGTCAATGGTAATCTTGCTGCTGATCCAGTCTTGAGATATCGACTCACCATAAAAGGCATCAACTTGGTTGGTATCGGGGTGGATGCGCGAGAGTTGAAAATGCAGATTGTCTTTCTGTAGTTCTTGAAGGTCGCTACTGGCAATTAAGTTTTCTAACAAAATGAGCGCGGAGACAAATCCCCAAAACCGGCTTTCACCTTGTTGTTTAAGAAACACGGGCCGGCGAGCAATCATGCCTACGCCCCCTTGTTTGAGCGTGAAAGGGCCCGCAAGGGTGAGCTTGCCTGACTCCACCGCATTCAGTGCTTCTTTCTTTCTTGCATCGTCTTTAAGTAAGTTATGGCCAATGGCTTTTTCGTTGCCAGCTAGAGGGTAAATGGACTGAATGATGCCATTCGGCGCTAATTGAAGATTGGAGATAACTTTGCTTAAAGAGAGAATTTCTTGCGCGTATTCTTCAAAGTTGTCCATGTTACCGTTGTTTTGAATCACTTCGACGGCAAGGATTTGCGTGGAGGCGATCAACGCGGTGTGCAGCTCTTTCTCTAAGTTTTTGCCCTGAGTCATCGCGACTTGGCTCACCAATAGCTCTTTTTCTCGCAGATTGGCGTCGGTCACTAAATGGATAATCCACAAAGTGATCGAGAATATCGATGCAAATAAGAGCAACGTCGCGAATAGGGGATGCTTTATATTGAGAAAGGTATTCATCCATGTACACCAAACGAAATAGAGCAAAAAGGGAAAACCAGCCTGCCCATCGAACATGAGCAAACCAGTTTTCATTATTGAGAGATATTAAGAACTATGACTCTCTTTCAGCATAGGCACGATTGACCTCTTCAGCAATGATCGCAATGCCTTTCTGCATGAGCTCATCGTCTTGCACATAGTTCATTCGTAAACATTGGTGAGCGTGTTCCCAATCGCCTTCTTGGCCGATAAAGAAGTATTCGCCAGGGACGATCAACACACCGCGAGCCTTTAAGCGTTGGTAAAGCGCCATGGTGGTGATGGGAAGCTCATCAAACCACAACCATAAGAAAATCGCGCCTTCCGGTTTATGGATACGGAAGCGCTCATCGGGCATGGCAGCTTGCAGCAGTTCAACCGCGCGTTGCGATTTTTGTTGGTAGAACGGTTTGATCACCTCTGAGCTGAGGTGCAGTAGATCTTCCTTTTCTATCATGTAGTGACCGAGAGCAGGGCCAACGCTGCCTGGAGCGAGGCTAATAATGCCATTCATATTGGTCAGGGCTTGGGTCACTGCTTCATTCGCAATGACGATGCCACAGCGAACCCCTGGGAGTCCTAGTTTGGACAAACTCATGCACAGAATGGTGTTTTCATTCCAAAATGGTTCAACATCTTCAAAGATAATATTTGGAAAGGGCAAACCGTAGGCGTTATCAATGATGAGGGGAATATGGTTGTCTCTGGCTAACTGATCCAGTTTGCGAATTTCTTCATCTGTCAGCACGTTACCGGTTGGGTTGGTTGGGCGAGAGGCACAAATCGCAGCGACAGAGTTATCCACTTTGAGTTGTTCGAAATCAACGTGGTATTTGAACAAGCCATTGTCGAGCAACTCAATTTCAGGACGGTAAGAAACAAATATGTCTTCATCAATCCCAGCATCGGCATAGCCAATATATTCTGGCGCCAGCGGTAGCAAGATTTTTTTATGTGAGCCGTCTGGCTGTTGACCAGCAAAAAGATTAAACAGGTAGAAAAAGCCGCTTTGGCTGCCATTGGTCAAACTGATGTTCTTTTCACTGATATTCCAACCATAGGTTTCCTTGAGTAAACGTGCCAGTGCTTTAACAAAGACATCTTTACCTTGAGGACCATCGTAGTTTGCCAGTGCAGCAAGCAGTTTGCCGTTAGAGAGCATGTTTTCGCTGGCTTGGTGAAAGTATTCGAGCATGGCTGGGATAGCGGCTGGGTTGCCTCCTCCGAGCATGATGGCACCCGGTGTGCGCAGGCCATCATTCAGATCGTCCATTAATTGGGTTATTCCAGAATACTGATTAAACTTTTCGCCAAATTTTGAAAACTGCATTTGTTGTTATACCTAATTCATTGTGATTGCTTTCGTGTGCCTAAATGGCCAGTACGTTGCTGGCTGATAGAGTAATAGTTGAACATACCTGAATGTAACAGAGAGTAAAAGCGTGAAATTGCTCGTAAGCTGAAACTTTTTCCCGCGAAATAGCTCTCGGTAAAGAAGAAAAATTCAGCAAATGTAAGAGCGGATGATCCATATAACATTTTGATAAATTAGAACGCCATATGGCTTTGTTGTTATGTGCGTGGTGAATGTATTATGCGTGCGCATTACATAACTAAATGGAATTACAATGAAAATGAGAAAGTGCTTATTATTGACTATGTTGGCAGGCTTAGCCGCGTGTAACACAATGAACTATCAAGCCAGTGCACCAACAGCAGCCCCAGAGCTGGTGGCAGTATTACAAGGTGAACTAAAAGAGATCCAAGATTTAAAAGTCACCGATGAAGGCTATATTGATTACTACGTTTGGGTGCCAGAAGGTTATCAATGGGATACCCACGCAATTAAGAAAGGCGGGTACGAGTGGGCATGTGAAGATATGATCAACGCTTTGCGCCAAGGCTTTGTCGTTCGCATGGGATTCAAAGGGAAAGGTGGTCGTGAAGAGCATTATGACTTTGCTCGCTGCGAACAAGAAGCCACCAACTAAGCTGTTTGGATGCTGATATACAAAAAAGGGAAGCCAATGCTTCCCTTTTACTTATCTCTTAATCACTTCGAAGCGTAATGAATTACTTTTGAAGCAAAGAAATGTCTGCGATCTGTAGGAACAGGTTACGCAGGTTGTTCAGGAGCGTTAGACGGTTGGTCTTCAGTGCTTCATCATCAGCCATAACCATTACGTTATCGAAGAACGCATCCACAGGTTCGCGAAGGTCTGCCAGTTTACTTAGCGCCTCTTGGTAGTTACCAGTGGCAAATGCTGGCTCAAGCGCTTCCGTCATCACTTCCACGTTTTCAGCCAGTACTTTCTCTGCGTCTTCTTGCAGTAGCGCAAGGTCGATTTCTGCTGCTAGCTCGCCATCGAATTTCGCGAGGATGTTACCTACACGCTTGTTCGCTGCCGCCAGTGCTTCTGCCGCTTCCAGTTCACGGAAGTGAGAAACCGCTTTAACACGTTGGTCAAAGTCAGCAGGTTTCGTTGGACGACGTGCCAATACCGCTTGGATGATGTCGACACTGAAGCCTTCGTCTTGGTACCAAGCGCGGAAACGACCCAGCATGAACTCAATCACTTCTTGCTCAACGTTATCGTTAGTTAAACGCTCGCCGAACAGTGATTTCGCTTTCGCAACTAGGTCAACAAGATCTAGGTTGTAGCCGTATTCAACGATGATACGCAGTACACCTAGAGATGCGCGGCGCAGTGCGAATGGGTCAGAACCTTTAGGCGCTTGACCAATACCGAAGATACCGACGATAGTATCGAGCTTGTCTGCCATAGCCACCGCGGCTGATACACCATTTGATGGTAGTTCGTCACCAGCAAAACGAGGCATGTATTGCTCGTTCAGTGCCACAGCAACTTCTTCCGCTTCACCGTCGTGGCGAGCGTAGTGCATGCCCATCACACCTTGCGTATCGGTAAATTCGAATACCATCGAGGTCATGAGGTCACATTTAGCGAGTAGACCTGCGCGCTTTGATTTCTCAACGTCGGCACCGATTTGCTCAGCAATGTAGCCAGCCAGTTCCGTGATGCGATCGGTTTTATCTTTGATGGTGCCAAGTTGCTGTTGGAAAATCGCGTTTTCTAGCATTGGCAGACGATCGACTAGCTTGCTCTTACGGTCAGTGTTGAAGAAGAACTCTGCGTCTGCAAGACGTGGGCGAACCACTTTCTCATTACCTTCAATCACGTAACGAGGCTCTTTCGACTCGATGTTTGATACGAAGATAAAGTTAGGCAGTAGCTGCTTGTCTTCGGTGTAGACAGGGAAGTACTTTTGGTCACCTTTCATGGTGTAAACCAACGCTTCAGCCGGCACTTTTAGAAACTCTTCTTCAAACTTCGCCGTCAGTACCACTGGCCATTCAACTAGAGAAGTCACTTCTTCAACGAGGTCATCTTCGAGATCCGCGATACCGCCGATCGCTGCTGCCGCTTTTTGCGCGTCAGCGAGGATGATCGCTTTACGCGCTTCGTAATCAGCCATCACTTTACCGCGCTCTTCGAGGATCGCTGGGTATTGCTCTGCAGAGTCGATAGTGAACTCGCGCTCACCCATAAAGCGGTGACCACGAATCACGCGATCAGAGGCTACGCCTAGGATTTCGCCTTGGATAAGGTCAGAGCCCATGAGCATCGTCAACGTTTTTACTGGACGGATAAATTGAGTGGTTTTATTACCCCAACGCATAGGCTTTGCGATAGGTAGACCCGCTAGTGCTTTTGCTGCCAGCTCAACCACAATATCAGCCGTTGGTTGACCTTTGACTTCTTGTTTGAATAGCAGCCATTCGCCTTTGTCGGTGACCATACGCTCTGCTTGATCAACGGTAATACCACAACCACGAGCCCAACCTTGTGCGGCTTTGGTTGCATTACCTTCCGCATCAAAAGCGGCAGAAACGGCAGGACCACGTTTTTCAACGATTTTGTCTGCTTGGTTTTCAGCTAATGCGGTGACTTTCAGTGCTAGGCGACGAGGTGCCGCGTACCACTTCACACCTTCGTGTGTCAGTTCAGCGCCTTTTAGCTCTGCTTCGAAGTTAGCCGCGAAGGCTTCCGCCAAAGTACGAAGTTGCGTTGGTGGTAGCTCTTCGGTACCTAGCTCGATTAAAAATTCTTTTGCCATGTTACTCTACCTCTTACGCTTGTTCTTTCTTACACATTGGGAAGCCAAGTGCTTCGCGTGATGCGTAGTATGCTTCTGCCACTGACTTAGTCAGGTTACGGATGCGCAGGATGTAGCGTTGACGTTCCGTTACTGAGATCGCTTTGCGAGCATCGAGTAGGTTGAACGCGTGAGCCGCTTTTAGAATGCGCTCGTAGGCAGGTAGAGGTAGTGGTTTTTCTTGCTCAAGGAGTTTTTGACACTCTTTCTCACATTGTTCGAAGAAGCTGAAGAGGAAATCCACATCTGCGTGCTCGAAGTTGTAAGTGGATTGTTCTACTTCGTTTTGGTGGAAGATATCACCGTAAGTCACCTTGCTACCATCGGGTGCGATGTTCCAAGTCAGATCGTAAACCGAATCGACTTCTTGGATGTACATAGCAAGACGCTCGATACCGTAAGTGATTTCACCCGTAACCGGTTTACACTCAAGGCCGCCGACTTGTTGGAAGTAAGTAAACTGAGTCACTTCCATACCGTTTAGCCAAACTTCCCAGCCTAAACCCCAAGCGCCTAGCGTTGGGTTTTCCCAGTTGTCTTCCACGAAGCGAATGTCGTGAACCAGTGGGTCAATACCAAGAACTTCTAGAGAGCCTAGGTACAACTCTTGAATATTGTCTGGCGACGGTTTTAGCGCAACTTGGAATTGGTAGTAGTGCTGTAGACGGTTAGGGTTTTCACCGTAACGGCCATCGGTCGGACGACGAGAAGGTTGTACGTAAGCTGTCGACATTGGCTCTGGGCCAAGCGCTCGTAGACAAGTCATTGGGTGAGAGGTACCCGCACCCACTTCCATATCCAGCGGTTGAACAATGGTACAACCATTTTGAGCCCAATAATCCTGCAGCGCGAGGATCATTCCCTGGAAGGTTTTGATATCGTATTTTTGCATAAGTCAGGTTCGCGCGATTCTCTTAATTACGGATTCATTCATCGATTTTGTTGGGTTTTCGGTTGCCAACAGGGGTGAATGAAGGTAATGACGGTTGAATAAAATAACGATCAAGTATACCCAGATATTCAGCATGGGAGTAGAGCTAATCTTGATTAATTCGTGGGCAATTTTCTCGTTTAATGGAATTTTACCGCGTTATCGACTGAATTTTTCCTAAAAGGGAGTTTTTGACGGATTTCGCACTTGAGATGTTGCCGCAAGCTGGCTAGAATTGCGCCTGTCTTTGGGGAGTAGCTTACTGGATGAAAAGCCATTTTCATCGAGTTCGTCCGTCAACATAATTGGTGCCAAATCACCATGGCGTTCGAGACTTGAAGCCTTTCAAGTTTAGCAAGACCTTAGACAAACATCACGAACCGGGGTGGGGCGTGGGGTTTGTCTATGGTTATTATAATTATCCCGCCCCAATGAGCATGTCGTGAGCGTTTTAGCTATTTCAATTACTACTGTCGCCTTAGCCGAAATTGGCGATAAAACTCAATTGTTGTCCCTGCTGTTAGCCAGTCGTTACCGCAAACCGATCCCAATCATTGCTGCGATCTTTTTCGCGACGATCGCTAACCATGCCCTTGCAGCTTGGCTGGGTGTGGTGGTTGCCGATTATCTTTCTCCCGACGTGTTGAAGTGGGTGGTGGTGGTCAGTTTCTTAGCCATGGCGGGGTGGGTGTTGATTCCTGATAAGTTGGATGACGAAGAAGAGATTTCCAATCGCGGTCCTTTTGTGGCCAGCTTTATTGCTTTCTTTATCGCTGAGATTGGCGATAAAACGCAGATCGCAACTTCTATTCTAGGGGCGCAGTATGCAGACGCGCTGACTTGGGTTGTGTTAGGAACCACCATTGGTATGTTGCTGGCCAATGCGCCTGTGGTTTTGATTGGTAAGTTGTCCGCAGACAAATTGCCATTGGCGCTAATCCGCAAAGTAACAGCGGCTCTGTTTGTCGCGTTAGCGGCCGGTGCTGCTTTATTTTAAAGCGCGATGCCTAGCCAGAAAATAGAGATAAATATCAGGTAAATAACAGCCAATTATCTGATTGTTAGAGTCATCTTGCTGTAGCGTGACCTCGGACATATCCGTGTCATGATTGTCATGCTACTTTATTCTTGTGAATGATGGCGAGAGGGCAAGTTTATGCTGACACGTTACATGGGGATGACCCCAAAAAGTCAAAGTTATTTATTCACTTTTGGTTTGGCACTTTGTTTGTTGGCAATGGTTTTAACAGATATGTGGCTACCAATTGTGGCGGGATCCTTTATTTTGACAGGATTGACTGTTGAAGCGTGGATTCGAGTCGCACACATTATTCCCATGCATGAAGAGATGCGAGCGATGAAAAAGCAGTTGAATAAGCTGCAATCGGAAATTCGCACTATCGAATTCGATCAATAATAAAGAAACGGCAGCCGTGTGGCTGCCGTTTTTTTATCTCGTGTTATAAGCCTTTTTTAATCAGATACTGATAGGGTAGCTCGTCGGTTTGTGCCGCAATGAGTTGGTGATCCATAAAACGACAAAAGCTAGGAATGTCTCTGGTGGTGGATGGATCATCCGCTTTTACCAATAAAACCTCACCGTCTTGCATGGTTCGAATTGTCTTCCTGACCATCATTACTGGCTCTGGGCAGCGTAGTCCTTCCGCTTCTAAGGTCTTGGTCGCCAGTTCAGGATTAAAGCTCATAATGTGATTCTCTTAACTTACTTAGCGGTGAATTCTACTTTCGTAGAAAAAATATTCAATAACCACTTGGCAAAGCGATCATTTTGTTTTAACTTTAGTTAACAATTTGATAACAACTGGCGGAGGGAGCGATGCTAACAGCATTAGATAGATTGACCATTTATTCGGTTTTGTGCTTCATCTCGTTTTGTGCACTCGTGTTCAGGACGCCAGCAGAAACCTCATTGATGCCCATTTTAGGCATGAGCGCGACTATCATCGGGATTTGGATTGAGATGCATCGATGGTCCGGTGCATCTGAAGAACAAGAGAATTAGCGCTTTTGTTAACAAACCTACGCTCACCAATTTAACGACACTTCATTCCGACACTATCCCCATTTTTCTTGGGCTTCCCCGCTGAAAGGCGGGATTTTTTTTGCCTGAAGAGTACAATTGCCACAGGCATTGAGCGTGGATAGGAGCTTCAACGTGGAGTTGGAAGAGATTTACCGTCGAGATCTGAATTTGCTGGTGGCGCTGCGAGTGTTAATTGAAGAAAGTAGCGTCAGCAAAGCCGCAGTGCGTTTGAATCTCAGTCAATCTGCGATGAGTCGAGTGTTGGGGCGTCTGCGCGATTTACTTGGCGATCCGCTGTTTACGCGTGAGGGGCAACATTTATTACCGACTGAAAAAGCCTTGGAGATCGATCGGGCTCTCGGCGAGCCATTGGAATCGTTACGTCAATTGCTTTCTCCATCTGAGTTTGATCCTCATCGCTGTACTCAAACGTTTACCATCGCTACCACTGATTACGCGATGCAGACGATCTTGCCATTTGCTCTGCCGAGGATTTATCAAGAAGCGCCCAATGTGTCGTTTAATTTTCTTCCTTTGCAACATGATCGCTTAGCGGATCAGTTGACTTATGAAGGGGCTGATCTGGCTATTTGCCGTCCCACAGGTCCGGTTGAACCGCTGCGTAGCGAAGTCTTGGGCCGAGTGGGGGTGCTGTGTTTGCTTTCCAAACAGCATCCGCTCGCGGGGAAAGAGATGAGCCTGGCAGATTATCTGTATTATCCCCATGCCATGATTGCCATCAGTGATGGCGTGAAAGCGCTGATCGAGCAAGCGTTAGTCGATCAGCCGCAACGTAAGATGGTGCTGCGTGCCTATCATCTTGAAGCGGCACTGGCGATAGTGGACACCATGCCATTGATCATTACGGTCCCCGCCGACTTGGCCTATTTGGTTGCCGAGCGCTACGATTTGGTGGTGAAAGCGCTGCCGTTTCAGTTTACCCCCTTTGATTATTCGATGATTTGGCATCCAAGATGTGAACATTCTCCGGCCCAAGAATGGTTGCGCTCCGTGGTGCGTGAAGAGTGCAGCCGGCTGATTGCCAAACGTATTGAAGATATGGGGCTCGATTAATGCGAGCTGGAGAAAGAACAGCATAAAGCCGAGTGTGACTCGGCTTTTTTTCGCTACTTTTACGGTGATAGCTTACAGCTTGATGACCACGCGACCGGTCACTTGGCCATTGGTGATGTCTTCCGCGTATTTTGCCGCTTCGCTGAGTTCAACTTCGGTACACGCTTGTTCGAAGTAGCTTTCTGGCAGTAGCGCTACCAGTTTTTCCCACGCTGCGATGCGTTTCTCCGTTGGGCACATCACCGAGTCGATGCCTTGTAGGCGAACGTTGCGCAGAATGAATGGCATGACGGTGGTCGGCAGATCAAAGCCGCCCGCGAGGCCACACGCGGCTACCGCACTGTTGTAGTCCATTTGCGCCAGCACTTTTGCCAGTACTTTACTGCCAACGGTGTCCACCGCACCTGCCCAAATTTGTTTCTCTAATGGGCGAGGGGGCTCTTCAAATTCAACCCGATCGATAATGCGGCTGGCGCCAAGTTGTTTGAGTAGTGGGCCGTTTTGTTCAACACGACCAGTCACCGCTGCCACTTGATAACCGAGTTGAGCCAGTAGTGTCACGGCGACGGAGCCGACACCGCCACTTGCGCCAGTGACAAGAATTTCTCCCGCTTCTGGTTTGATACCGGCATCAAGTAGTGCTTGAACACACAACATTGCCGTGAAGCCCGCAGTCCCAACCATCATTGCTTTTTTGCTGTCGATTCCTGTTGGTAGCGGCACTAGCCAATCAGCGTTAAGACGCGCACGCTGCGCCATTCCGCCCCAATGATTTTCCCCGACACCCCAACCAGTGAGAACGACGTGATCCCCTGCTTGGTAGCGTGCGTCTTGTGATTCGATGACGGTGCCTGCTAAATCGATACCTGGAATCATCGGAAAGTTACGGATGATTTTTCCTTTCCCCGTGATCGCTAAGCCATCTTTAAAGTTGAGAGATGAATAGTCAACGGCCACCAGCACGTTGCCTTCGGGTAGCTGAGACTCATCCATTTGTTCAATAGTAGCGATGGTGCGTTTTTCTTCCTGATTTAGAACTAAAGCGTGAAACATGAGATTTCTCCAGCGATTGCAGATAGGTCAAACGGGATAAGTGTAGGCGCAAGTGAACTATGAATAAAATGAAACTTTAGCATTATGGTAATGCGTTTTGCGCATAAACTAAGAGCGGCTCAAGCCGCTCTTAGTGAGTGAGGGTGTTTAGCCGGATAGATCAAGGGCGTTCAAATACCGTTGCAATGCCCTGGCCTAAACCAATACACATGGTCGCAAGACCGTATTTGGCGTCTTTTGCTTCCATCAGGTTAATCAGGGTGGTTGAAATGCGAGCCCCCGAGCAACCCAGTGGGTGGCCAAGAGCGATCGCGCCGCCGTTAAGGTTGACCTTTTCATCCATCATCTCAAGCAAACCAAGGTCTTTAGCACATGGTAGAGATTGTGCAGCAAACGCTTCATTTAGCTCAACCACAGCCATGTCTTCAATCGATAGACCGGCACGCTTGAGTGCTTTTTGCGTCGCAGGTACAGGGCCGTAACCCATAATGGACGGATCGCAACCGGCGATCGCCATGCCTTTAATACGAGCACGAATCTTCAGGCCAAGCGCATTCGCTTTCTCTTCACTCATGATCAACATCGCAGATGCACCATCTGACAACGCAGAGGATGTACCGGCAGTCACGGTGCCATTAGCTGGATCAAACACAGGGCGAAGCTGAGAGAGTCCTTCCACCGTGGTTTCTGGGCGAATCACTTCGTCATAATCCAAGGTGAACAAGGTGCCATCTGCGGCATGCCCTTCGGTAGGCAGAATTTCGTTTTTGAATCGACCTTCAAGTGTTGCCGCATGGGCACGAGCGTGAGAGCGCGCGGCAAACTCATCTTGTTGCTCACGGCTAATGCCGTGCAGTTTGCCAAGCATTTCAGCGGTTAAGCCCATCATGCCCGCCGCTTTGGCAACGTGTTTCGACATGCCTGGGTGAAAATCCACACCGTGGTTCATTGGCACGTGACCCATGTGCTCCACACCGCCAATCAAGCAGATCTCTGCATCGCCAGTCATGATGGCGCGCGCACCATCGTGCAGCGCTTGCATCGATGAACCACAGAGGCGGTTGACCGTCACCGCGCCAATTTCAATGGGCAAACCTGCCAGCAGTGCTGCGTTTCGCGCCACGTTAAAGCCTTGCTCTAAGGTTTGTTGTACACATCCCCAATAGATATCTTCAATCTCACTTGGGTTAACTTGTGGATTACGCGCCAAAATCCCTTTCATTAAATGGGCAGAAAGGTCTTCTGCTCGAGTGTGGCGGAAAGCGCCACCTTTGGAGCGACCCATTGGCGTACGTAGACAATCGACAATTACGACATTTTTCATTGTGGGAACTCCTTAGATAGAACCTTGCTGTTGCGTGCCGTAAAAGGTTTGCCCTTTTTCAGCCATATCAATAAGCATTTGCGGAACCTGATACATAGCGCCAAGTTCGGCATACTGCTGTGCCATTGCGACAAAGTTTGCAATACCAACACTATCTAAGTAGCGGAAGACTCCACCGCGGAAAGGAGGGAAACCAAGGCCATACACCAGCGCCATATCCGCTTCTTGCGCTGAGGCGATGATGCCTTCTTGCAAGCAAAGCACCACTTCATTGATCATCGGAATCATCATGCGTTGGATAATGGTCTGATCATCAAAGGCTTGTTGAGCGGCACAAACTGGAGCAAGAATCGGTACGATCTCATCACTGAATGCTTTCTTCGGTTTGCCTTTCTTGTCCGTGGTGTACGTGTAGAAACCACTGCCGTTTTTCTGGCCATATTTGTTGGCTTCAAACAAGGCATCAATCGCATCTCGACCTTGTTTACCCATGCGCTCAGGGAACCCTTGCGCCATGACGGCTTGAGCGTGGTGTGCGGTATCAATACCCACCACATCCAATAAGTAAGCAGGGCCCATTGGCCAACCAAACTTACGTTCCATCACTTTATCGATTTGAGTGAAGTCTGCACCATCGCGCAGCAGCATGCTAAAACCACCAAAGTATGGGAACAGCACGCGGTTCACAAAGAACCCTGGGCAGTCATTGACCACAATTGGGGATTTGCCCATTTTGGCTGCATAAGCGACGACACGGTTGATGGTTTCATCGGAGGTGTGTTCGCCACGAATGATTTCGACCAAAGGCATGCGATGCACTGGGTTGAAGAAGTGCATACCACAGAAGTTCTCTGGTCGTTTGAGTGATTTGGCCAGCAAGTTAATTGGAATGGTCGAGGTGTTCGAGGTGAGAACGGTCTCTTCGCTCACTTGCTCTTCCACTTCACTTAATACGGCTGCTTTCACTTTCGGGTTTTCGACCACGGCTTCTACAATGATATCGGTGTTGTCGATGCCCGCGTAGTGAAGGCTTGGTGTAATAGAGGCGAGAATGCCGGCCATTTTAAAGCCATCAATCTTGCCGCGCTCAAGCTGTTTGTTGAGTAGCTTTGATGCTTCTGTCATGCCCAGATCCAGTGATGCTTGCGCGATGTCTTTCATGATCACGGGCACACCTTTGAGAGCAGATTGATAGGCAATACCGCCCCCCATAATACCCGCGCCTAGCACAGCTGCGCGTTGGGTCTCTTTATTGGCGGATTTTGCAGCTTTCTTCGCGATGCCTTTGATGTATTGGTCATTGAGGAAAAGCCCCACCAATGCTTTGGCTTCTTCTGACTTCGCCAGTTTAACGAAGTGTTTTCTTTCGATGTCTAGCGCTTGATTGCGAGCAAAACGGGCGCCTTCTTCAATCGTGACAACGGCGGTCATCGGTGCTGGGTAGTGGGGGCCAGCCACTTGAGCCACCAAGCCTTTGGCCATGGTGAAACTCATCATCGCTTCGAGCTTGCTTAACGTTAACGCTGAGGTTTTTTGCTGGCGACGTGCTTTCCAGTCAATTTTTTCATTGATCGCATCGGTCAGTGTTTGCAGTGCGGATGCGTAGAGGCGATCGGAATCGACGACAGCATCAAGCAAACCAATTTTTAGTGCTTCCTCTGCACGGCAAGCTTTGCCTTGGGTGATGATTTCCATGGCGCTGTCTGCGCCGATCACGCGCGGCAAACGCACGCAACCGCCAAAACCAGGCATAATACCGAGCTTAGTTTCAGGAAGACCAATGCTGGTGGTTTTATCACCGATGCGTAAGTCGGTAGCAAGTACACACTCACATCCACCGCCTAAGGTATGCCCTTTGACAACTGCGACAGTCGGAACGGGCAAATCTTCCAGTTTATTGAAGATGCTATTGGCAAATTGAAGCCATTGGTCGAGCTCTTCTTCTGGCTTGGCAAACAGTCCTAAAAACTCAGTGATATCTGCTCCGACAATAAAGGCTTCTTTGTCTGATGTAAGCATTACGCCTTTCAGACCGGAGTGAGCGGTGAGCGCATCAAGCGCTTTGTCGAGTGAAGCAAGGGTTGCTAGATCGAGCTTATTGACGGAATTTGGCGCGCAGAAAAGGATTTCTGCCACGCCATCTTGTACTTCCTTTACCTGTAGGGTTTCGGCTTGGTAAATCATTGTCTATCTCCATGACATACAATCTTGGATTGTCTGTATACCTAAGGCGCACATTCGCCAATGTAGATATAGTGGAAAGTGTTGTACTTATATTCTGGTTAGACCAGTTTGCTTAGTGTGGACCTCGGTTTGTCTAATTTCAATACATTTTTTAAACAAGTGTTTAACATTGTGCGTTAGAGCAGATCTTATGCACTCTCAATAGGGGCATGTTACACTTGCCACTCTTGTTGATAGTGCGAATGTCATGAACGAAAACCCATACCTCATCCCAGCCCAAGCGGTTCAATTTGAAGAAGAAATCAAAAAGAGTCTCTTCATTACGTATCTTACTCATACCCCGACGATAGAGGCAGCAAAAGCTTTTGTAGAGAGGATTAAAACGCAACATGCCGATGCGCGTCATAACTGTTGGGCGTTTGTTGCAGGGCGACCAGAGGATTCAATGAAGTGGGGTTTTAGTGATGATGGCGAGCCATCGGGTACAGCAGGAAAGCCGATTTTGGCGCAGCTCTCGGGGTCGGGTGTTGGTGAGATCACCGCAGTCGTGACACGATATTATGGTGGCATTCGCCTCGGCACGGGTGGATTGGTGAAGGCGTATGGCGGTGGCGTGCAGCAGGCACTCAAGCTGCTTCAAACAATTGAGAAAAAAATAACCACAAAACTCAGACTGGAGTTAGACTATGCGTTCGTACCAATTGCGCAATCTATAATGCAGCAATTCGGCGCTTTTGAGGTGGACGCTCAATACAGTGAGAGCGTCGTGCTGGTGGTTGAACTGGAAGTGAGAAACGTGGAGATGTTTACTCAAACCATGATCAACAAAAGCAGTGCAAAAGCGCTCGTGACGCCGTATACCGGGAAATAACAATAACAACTAGGAAGTCTGTCGACTTTATTGATTCAATCATCCATGCAATTTCGTTCAATTATCCGTATTGTCGGGCTGTTGCTCGCACTCTTCAGTGTCACTATGCTTGCGCCCGCGTTGGTGGCGCTTATTTATCGCGATGGTGCGGGTGTTCCTTTTGTTACGACCTTTTTTGTGCTGCTATTTTGCGGCACCGTGTGTTGGTTTCCAAACCGCAGGCATAAACACGAACTTAAAGCGCGCGATGGCTTTTTAATTGTAGTGCTTTTTTGGACCGTACTTGGCAGTGCCGGTGCGTTGCCCTTTCTGATCGCTGATAACCCCAGTATTTCAATCACCGATGCGTTTTTCGAGTCCTTCTCCGCGTTGACCACCACGGGTGCGACGGTTATCGTTGGTTTGGACGAACTGCCCAAAGCGATTTTGTTCTATCGCCAGATACTGCAATGGTTTGGCGGTATGGGAATCATCGTGCTGGCGGTCGCGATTTTGCCTGTTCTAGGCATCGGTGGCATGCAGTTGTATCGTGCTGAAATTCCTGGCCCAGTCAAAGACAGTAAAATGACCCCGCGTATTGCCGAAACGGCTAAAGCGCTTTGGTATATCTATTTGAGTCTGACTATCGCTTGTGCAGGGGCTTTCTGGTTGGCGGGAATGACGCCGTTTGATGCGATTAGCCATAGTTTCTCGACCATCGCGATTGGTGGCTTTTCTACTCATGACGCCAGTATGGGGTATTTCGATAGCTATGCGATTAACTTAATCACTGTTATCTTCCTACTGATCTCGGCATGTAACTACTCACTTCACTTTGCTGCCTTTGCCTCTGGCGGTGTTCATCCAAAATACTATTGGAAAGACCCAGAGTTTAGAGCGTTTATCTTTATTCAAGCACTGCTGTTTGTCATTTGCTTCTTATTATTGTTGGCACACCATTCTTACGACTCCATTTATGATGCCTTCGACCAAGCGTTGTTCCAAACGGTCTCCATCTCAACGACTGCTGGTTTCACCACCACGGGATTTTCCGATTGGCCACTATTTCTCCCTGTGTTACTGCTTTTCTCTTCTTTTATTGGGGGATGTGCGGGTTCAACTGGTGGTGGTATGAAAGTCATTCGGATTTTATTGCTCACGTTGCAAGGTGCGCGTGAACTTAAGCGCTTAGTTCATCCTAGAGCGGTCTACACCATCAAAGTGGGTGGTAATGCTCTGTCGCAACGTGTGGTGGATGCGGTGTGGGGGTTCTTCTCCGCTTATGCATTGGTGTTTGTCGTTTGTATGCTCGCGCTCATTGCAACAGGAATGGACGAACTAACCGCGTTTTCGGCCGTCGCAGCGACGCTAAACAACCTAGGTCCAGGCTTGGGTGAAGTGGCGGTGCATTTTGCGGATGTGAACGATAAAGCCAAATGGGTTTTGGTGGTGTCTATGCTCTTTGGTCGTTTAGAAATCTTTACCTTACTTATATTGCTAACCCCCACTTTTTGGCGCAGTTAAGGAGAAATGATAGTGAAAGCCCTATTTCTTTATTCTTCCCGCGAGGGGCAAACTAAAAAAATCCTTCAATATATAGAAGAACAGTTACCGAGCTATCAATGTGATGTGAAAAATCTACATGACGTCGACACGGTGGATTTTTCCTCTTATGACAAAGTGCTGATTGGTGCGTCGATTCGCTATGGTCATCTCAATCAAGCGCTCTATCAATTTATCCAGCGTAACCTAGCTCAGTTGGACGAACATAAAGTGGCGTTCTTTTGCGTCAACCTAACCGCAAGAAAAGAAGAGCAAGGGAAAGACACTCCGGAGGGAAGTGTTTATATTCGAACATTTCTTAAAAAGTCTCCTTGGCAGCCTAACCTAATCGGTGTTTTTGCTGGTGCACTCTATTACCCACGATATAACTGGTTTGATAGAAATATGATTAAACTCATCATGACCCTAACAGGGGGAGAGACGGATACCCGTAAAGAAGTGGAGTACACCAACTGGGAAAAAGTACGCCAATTTGCTGAGAAATTTGCTCGTTTGTAGAAAGAAACTACACTTTTTGCTTGTTTTGACTCTTTTTTAAACGAACGATAGAAAAATCAAAAAAAACGTGAAAAAGGGCTTGCCAACGTGACGTCGATCTCTATAATGCCACCTCGCTGACACGGCAAGGCTTCGTAAGAAACCAGAGCCCATCAGCCAAGGCATTTAGCCAGGTGAATCACCTGAAAAAGTTTTGAAAAAAGTGGTTGACACTAAAACTTAACTCGCTAAAATAGCCGCCTCTTCCGAAGTGATGCGATTCACAAAAGAAGAAAGCTCTTTAACAATATAAACCTATCAATCTGTGTGGGCACTCGTTGATGATAATCCAAAAGATTTATCAATGAACTGAGTGACCAAAACGATACTAAGTATCGGCACAGTCAATTTATTCAGTATTCATTGAGCCGAAGCGAAAGCTTCAAAAAACTTTTAATTGAAGAGTTTGATCATGGCTCAGATTGAACGCTGGCGGCAGGCCTAACACATGCAAGTCGAGCGGCAGCACAGAGAAACTTGTTTCTCGGGTGGCGAGCGGCGGACGGGTGAGTAATGCCTGGGAAATTGCCCTGATGTGGGGGATAACCATTGGAAACGATGGCTAATACCGCATGATAGCTTCGGCTCAAAGAGGGGGACCTTCGGGCCTCGTCGCGTCAGGATATGCCCAGGTGGGATTAGCTAGTTGGTGAGGTAAGGGCTCACCAAGGCGACGATCCCTAGCTGGTCTGAGAGGATGATCAGCCACACTGGAACTGAGACACGGTCCAGACTCCTACGGGAGGCAGCAGTGGGGAATATTGCACAATGGGCGCAAGCCTGA
>NZ_NPKW01000199.1:0-992 GCF_002265885.1 Vibrio sp. 03_296 | reverse complement strand
GAAACGCAAAAACCGCGCGCGGTGGCGGTGCTGGATATTTACGCCGTGTGCGTGTTGGCCAGCGCCAATATGAGCATCACCGCTGAACAGTTGAGTCATGCCATTCATWAAAAAATGGTCAGCAAAACAATATTGGATACCTGCCAAATGGTGTTGGATAAATCCTCTTTGGCGTTTTTGGACAGCTTAACGCGCAAAAGTTTGCGGCTAAAAAGCGTCAGTTTTGTGCCGGAAGCGTTTGATAAGTTGAAGGTGCTGTTTAGCAAACCCGCCGATAAACGCCTCGAATTTTCCTGTCAGTTAGGGGAGATGGCGCAGGGGAAGATCACATTGGTGGGTTTTTAGCGTAGCACCTTGGTTGTGTGTGAGGATCGGATTGGTCATAATGTTACAAGTAACATTAATGACAAAATCTTTTTATGGCTCAACACAATAAGAAACCGCGCACCACTTGCAGGATGTGGCGGATCAAGTCGGCGTGACCAAGATGACGGTATCACGCTACATGCGTAATCCCGATTCGGTAGGCGGAAAAGACCCGCGAGAAAATCGCCACTGCGATTGAGCAGATGGGGTACATCGAGAACCGTGCCCCAGCGATGTTGTCGAAATCCTCTAGCCGAGCTATTGGGGATCCCTACTGCCTTCTTTTGTCCAACCAAATTTTTGCTTCCTTTGTTCAGGGCATTGAAACCGTCACCAAAGCACATGGTTATGAAACCCTCTTGGCACACTTTAGCTACGATGAGCTTGAAGAGGAGCGCAAAATCGCGTCGCTGCTCTCGTATCAGGTGGATGGTTTGATTCTAACGGAAGCCACCACACCGAACGCACGATGCAGATGATCAAAACGCAGGCATTCCGTGGTCGAACCATGAACTGCAGCGCAGCCAATCGATATGGCGGTAGGGTTAGACCACGAAGATGCCTCTTACAGCGTGGTTAACGCATGTTGGCTTCGGGTAAGCGCACCATTGTGTATTTTGGTGCAC
>NZ_NPKW01000198.1:0-472 GCF_002265885.1 Vibrio sp. 03_296 | reverse complement strand
TTAAAAGCTATTTCCACGTACGCAAGGAAGCAGAGGTATATTTAATATAACAAACTGTTTAAGAGTGATTCGCAACGCGTGGCATTTTCACTATGCGTTGCGTTTGGTGTTTAAGGTGGTATACGGGAGCTTCTGTATTGCGTTACTCACACCTTAACAGGGCGTTAGCTGGCAAAGGAGAACAAGTGAGCCCGAGATTGATTGGCATTCAAAATGGCATAATTGTATTCGTATTTTGGTCATGCGTCGGTCTAATTTTAGTTTCTGATTGGCGTATTGCTATCCCATGGTTTCAGCTTATTTATTCCCAATATCTCTAGTAGTCACGTGGCGTAGCACGAAGCTGAGTTACAACCTTGCCAAACAATGTGTGACGGCCAAGGCCTACGTAGTAGAAGGTTTTTGGGTCGGTTTTACTGTGTGCATCGTGTTTTTTGGGTTAACAATCTCTAACCAAGCTTTGGCTGCCGGA
>NZ_NPKW01000197.1:0-638 GCF_002265885.1 Vibrio sp. 03_296 | reverse complement strand
AAGGATTTACGCGATTTCCTCAATCACCTAGRGAAGAAAAGGGCAATTAAAGCGCATTACTCACCCAGTTGATCCCGCTTATGAAATGACCGAGATCAGCGATCGAACACTGCGAGCGGGTGGTCCGGCTTTATTGTTCGAAAACCCAATTGGTTACGATATCCCAGTGTTGACAAACTTATTTGGTACCGCTGAGCGCGTTGCTATGGGGATGGGAAGAGAACAAGTTAAAGAATTGCGTGAGGTGGGTCAGTGGCTTGCTTATCTCAAAGAGCCTGAGCCACCTAAAGGTTTTAAAGACGCTTTAGATAAGTTGCCAGTGTTCAAGCAAGTTTTAAACATGCCTGTGAAACGTCTGCGTAAAGCCGCATGCCAAGAAGTAGTTTGGCAAGGTGAAGAGGTTGATCTGGACAAGATTCCCGTGATGAGCTGTTGGCAAGATGATGTTGCGCCACTGCTAACTTGGGGATTAACCATTACGCGAGGCCCCAACAAAAAACGCCAAAATTTGGGGAGTCTACCGATCAACAGAAAATCGCGAAAAACAAAAATCATCAATGCAGTTGGCTAGCACACCGATGGTGGGCTCTGGATTTGCGTGGACTGGATGGAAAAGTTACCCCGGAAAGCCATTTCCT
>NZ_NPKW01000196.1:0-342 GCF_002265885.1 Vibrio sp. 03_296 | reverse complement strand
TGTGCTTGCAACCACCCTTTGATTTTCTCTTCAGCAAAAATGCCGTGATATGACGAGCGACGACTTCACCGATATCGGGAACTTCGATTAACTGCTCATTGCGTTGCAGTTTGTATTGCTTCTTAAGTGTTTTAAAATGGCGAGCCAAATTTGCCGCGGTTGCCTCGCCCACTTCTCGAATTCCCAAAGAATAAAGAAAACGCGCCAACGTGGTCTCTTTCGCAACGTTAAGGGCGTTGACGATGTTCTGCGCTGACTTTGGTCCCATTCGCTCAAGTACCGTTAAAACGCCTGCAGATAACGTAAACAAATCCGCAGGTGTCTCTACCATTTCTTTGTCTA
>NZ_NPKW01000195.1:0-723 GCF_002265885.1 Vibrio sp. 03_296 | reverse complement strand
AGTGACCTTAAGGACTCACCAGCAAGCATCCCAAATTTGAACTGTTTGAGTATTTTCTGRAATGTGAAAGCTTGGGGTATGGTGCAAGATTATAGTGGTAAACAAAACAGACGCTTTGAGGTTGAGATTGTCGGTTCTGTTGAAAATAACACACTGACTCTCGTTGAAGATTTTGTTTTTGACGATGGTGAGATTGATCAGCGCATTTGGCGGATTACCCGATTGGCCGATGGTCGCTATCAAGGTGAAGCTGACGACATCATTGGCGTCGCTGAGGGAATGGAACTGGGTAATGCACTGCAATGGCGCTATGATTTTGAACTGCAAATCGATGGTTCAAGCTTGACGGTGTCGTTTGATGATTGGCTTTATCGCCAAGATGAAAAGCATGTGTTTAATCTAACCAAGATTAAGAAGTTTGGCGTAGAGGTAGGGACGATTACGTTGTTTTTCCAGAGGCAATAAAACAGTTAGGAATGCTGCGCTCCGAGATTCGGGAACGCTTCGCTCTAAGAGTCGAGCCTTATCTCTTCGCGCTCAAAACGAAGGTTGACGCTTTCACGTCAACCCTAAAATAATTCGATTCTCGATTCTCGATTCTCGATTCTCGATTCTCGATTCTCGATTCTCTTACAGCTTGTCTGTCAGCTCGATAGCTTGACCGATGTAGTTCGCTGGCGTCATCTCTTTTAGACGTGCTTTTTCGTGTTCAGGAAGCTCAAG